>NZ_JBFAYO010000011.1:0-210926 GCF_040681325.1 Nocardia sp. NPDC051787 | reverse complement strand
CCCGGCCGACACTTTCTATGAACAGCGAAGCCATAGAAAGTGTCGGCCGGGTGGGGAGGGAGACGACGCCAAACACCCCAGCTCAGGCCATATTTTTCGCCTGCCCTGATCCAATTTTGATCGGACTCGGAGTCGTATCAGAATCGGATCAGGTCCGGATCAAGTCCGAATCAGATCCGGATCGGTTTCCGGACGTTGAGACAACGAAGAGGCCCCGCTGGCGATGCCAGCGGGGCCTGCTCGTATGTGGTTGTCGACGCTGCTTCTCGGCTGGCTACGTGCCGCCGTTGCCGATGCTGACGGCGATTTCGCCGTAGGCGCGGACGCCGAACCCGCGGCGGTTGGTATAGGTGCGTTCGCCGAGCCGGATCTCGAATCCGGCGGCGGTGAGCATCCCGGTCACCGCGGCGACGGCGTCGGCATCGCCGGACAGTCGGACGCTGACCACGCTCGTCACTGATGGACTCCTTCCTGAATGTGTTCTTGGGCCGCGGTGAGCGTGCGGGTCACCGAGGACGAGCTGAGGCTGACTTGTTCAGCGATGCGCGCGTGCGACCAGTTCTGTTCGTGACGCAGGCGCAGGATCTCGGTGACCTTCTCCGGGTCCCGCCGCCCCGATGGGTCTGCGCTGCACAGTAACTCGGCTATCCGCACCCACCGGTCGACCTCCGCACGAGGTGCCGGTGCGTGGTGCGTAGGGGCTTCGATCGCGGTCTGTTCGGCGGTGTGCAGCTCTGGGGGCGCCTGTTGGGCGGTGAGTTCGGTGGAGGTCGACCGGGTCTCGGTGTGGACCTCACGCACCGAGACGGTGCGTAGGGCCTCCGGCCGCTGCACTGGTTCCGGCTCGGTGCGCACCGCCGGTTCGGGGCTGGTGTGGTCGGTGCGTGCGAGCACGAGCAGGGCGACGGTGGCCTGTCCGATGGCGCCGTCGATGATGAGCGGGAACAGCCATGCCAGGTGTTCGCTCATCCCGACCTGAATCGACAGTTCCCGCAGGGCGTCGAACGACAGCCGGAACGCGCCCACCGCGATGGCGGCGGTAAGTGCGACAACAGCCCAGTAGGCCAGGCGTGCCTTGTTCTGGGCGCGTACGAGCAGCCCGACGCCGTGGGTTGCTGCCAGCAGCGCGATCGGCGGGAAACTGGCGACGAACGCGGCGACCGGCTGCTTGCCGTCCGGTGCGTTCATCCATGCGTGAACGAGGTTGCCTGCGATCGACATTGCCGCGACCAACAGCAATTCACCCCAGAAGAACCGGATCGCCGACACCTGCTCGCGGGTCCGTGCACCGGCCTGTGCATCGTCTGGTGCGCTGCGGTGCGCAGCAGGATCGCTGCTGCGCACCACGTCCGCACCGGAGCTGAGTCCGGTCACGGCTCACGCACCCTTGCTTGCCGCGGCCGGGGTGTAGACGGCGGTGAACAGCCGCGCCCGCGAGTACTCCGGATCGGGTCCGGTGTAGGTGACCGACAGGGTTGCACCGATCTCGAAGTCCTCGCTGCCGGCGTTCTCCAGCGCCAGCCCGATGGCCTGTTCCATGCGCCAGGACACGTACAGGTTGCGCGGTCCGGCGCCGGTGTCGAGGGTGACGACGGTCTGCATGACCGGCTGGCCGTCCTCGTCGAGTTCGACCTCGCCGGGCGCACCGCCGAACTTCAGCTTGGGTTCCTCGATGGCGGCGATGATGCGGCCGTAGACGGTGGTTCCGGGCTTGCTGGTCTTGGTGAACGCCGACGCGGGGCGGGCGGCACGGCGGAAACGCTGTCCGAAGGTGTTGGTGCTCATGATGGATGGGGTCCTTCCTGTTGTGGTGTTCAGCGGGTCCGGGTCCGGTCGGCCCGGTCGCGGCTGGTCGGTGTGGGGTGCAGGTCGTGGATGCTGCGCTGGGATCGGGGCCGGTCGAGGTAGGCGACCGGTTCCAGTTCGTCGAGGTCGTGTCCGGCGTCGAGGTGGTCGCAGAGGTCCTTGCCGTCGCGGGCCTGCATCACCCGGACTTCGCCGACGCGGTCGGCGAGGGATTCGGCGACATGTGCGGCGTGGCGGTAGCCGGGGCGGTCGCGGTCGGCGACCACGATCACCCGGCCAGCGCCACGCAGCCAGCGCGCGTGGTCGTCGGTCCACTTCCCCGCGCCCATCGCGTTGCACGTCGCCAGTTGCCCGGCCTGGCGGGCTCGTTGCACGTCCTTCTCGCCCTCGCACACGTACAACTCGCGGCCGGTGTCGAGCGCTTCGCGCACGTCGGCGAGCTGCCACGGCAGCGGAGCGAAACCGGTGTTGACCCACTCCGTTCCGGTCCAGCGCCGTTGGTAGAAGCTCTTGGCGTGCCCGTACTCGTGCGGGGTGTGCAGCCGCACCACCGCGCCCTCGACACGACCGTTGGGCCACCGGTAGACGTACGTATCCACCGCCTCGGTCTCCCCGATCTGGGCACCAAGATCCCGCTTTGCGGGCAGCGGGAACCGAGCCGCCAGAATGGCTTTCTCGACCGGCGAAGCGACGCTGACCGGGCGGGCGGGTCGCCCGCCGACCGCGCTCGGCCGACGAGCGGAACTCTGCTGGTTGGTGCGCTCCGGCAGCCGATCCCACAGATCGCGTACCCGCAACCCGATGCGGTCGAGCACGTCCTGGTCGTCGCAGCGGGCCCAGCAGCGCACCATCGTCTTGCCCTGCCGCGGGTCATACCGCACACCCAGGCTGGGGTTGTGGTGGTGACCGTCACCCTCGTGCACCGGGCACAGATAATTCGTCCACTGCTGCGGCTCCCGCGGCCACTTGGCTGGACCCACCCGGCGAATCAACGCCGCGGTGACGACCTCGTAGGAACGGCCCTGCGGTGTCGGTTCGGTCATCGTCACCGCCCCCGCTCGATCTCCGGCCGCTTGGCGGCGGTGAGGATGCGGGCCTGCTCGATACTGCGCCGCTGCACCCCGTCCAACGAATCCGCGCCCGGCAACGACAGCATCCGTCGCACGGCACTGGGCGAGCGCGACCACAAGTCGTGCACGTCCTTGAGGTACTTCCACTCCCCCGGATGCGGCCCGTTGCGCCACCCCTGGTCGAGGGCTTCTTGCTGGGCGTAGAGGCTGTGGATCTCCGCCTCGCTGGCGCCCGGCCGGTCCCGCAGCCGCGACAGCCGGGCGGCCTCGGTGAACGCTTCGCGCATCGCTTCCTCGTGCTCGATGTGCATGACTCACCGCCCCCGCTGGACGCCGCGGCTGCGTGCGGGCTGCTGCTGTTCGATGTCGGGGTTGGTGTGGCGGTGGAAGGCGTCGCGGACGGTTTGGCTGTCGCGGATCGCCAGATGCAGCGAGTGCTGCAAGCTGCGGTATTGCAGCTCTGTCGCTCCGGCGCCGTCGTTGTGGACGATGTTGTCCACCAGCCGGAACATCGGCTCTGGCGAGCGCCGCCAGTCCTCGTAGGCGTCATCGAGGTAGCCCCAGTGCTCGGCGTGCGGGCCGTCAGCCCACCGCTGACCGATCTCGCGGCGCTGGGCGGTGATGCGGTCGCGGTCGGCGTCTGTCGCGGTCGGCTGATGCATGTCTTCGCCGAGCTGGGTGTAGAGGGCGAACTCGATGCGCATCGCTTCCTCGTGCTCGCGTTCCATGTCAACGGCTCCTCTCGATACCGTTGCGGCCGTTGCCGTTCCGCTGCGGGCGCGGCCAGGACTGGGTGTCCGGACCGGCCTGCTCGCGGCCGTTTCCGGTGAGGTCGTGCAGGTAGCTGGCGCGCTTGCCTACCGGCCCGGTGTCGTTGCCCGGCTGTACGGAGTTGCGAAGCTGCTCCAGCGTCGGGTTCGGTTGCTCCTGCTCCGCGCCGTTGCCGTTGGCGGCGGTGCGGCGTGAGCGGTTGCCGTAGCGCTCCTGCTCGGGGGTGGACTGCACGAGCTTGCGCACGGCTTCGTCGCGTTCCTGCTTGAGCTGGTCACGCTCGGCGATCAGCTGCTCGACGCCCGGCCGATCCCGCAATGCGTCGACCTCTGCGGACAGGCGGAGGTTGCGGTTCTTCAGCGCCTCGATGTGTCCCTCGGCGGTGTCGAGTTTGCGGCGGATCTCGTCGCGGTCGGCGGTGACCGAGTCCAGGCCGCGTTGCAGCATCCCGACCCGGTTTTCCAGCCGGTCCCGGTCGGCGGCCATGTCGTTCAACTGGCGCTCTACCTGCGCCAGCCGGTCAACACCGGCGGTTTCGGGTGGGCGTTCGCGGTCGGTGTTCTCCCGCTGCCGGGCGGCTGGCTCGGGCTGCTCGTGGTGAACCTGCCCGGACAACGTCCGCTCCCGCAGTGCGGTCTCCCGGTCGGCGAGCTGCTCGGCGACGGTCTCGGGGCGGCCGTGGTCGACGTATTGCTTCGCGGCGGTGAGGGTGTCGCGGGTCTCGACCGCCAGGGTGGTGCCGTCCGACCACGACGTGCCGCTGATGTTGCGCTGCAACCAGCTGGTGGCGCTGTGCTCGGTGGCGAACGAGCGGGATTCGGTCAGCTTGCCGCCGTCCGGGTCGGTCCACGTCATTTCCGCGGTGTAGCGGTGGCGGTGGGCCTGGGCGGCGTCGATACGCGCCAGCAGCGCCTCTTCTGCGTTGGCGCGGTGCGCGGCGTCCAGGCTTTGCTGCCAGTCCTCACGCTCCACCCCGGCACGCTGCCGGGCATTGACCGTCTCACGAGCAACGTGGGCGCGGTAGCGCAGTGCGTCGATGCCGCGGACCTTGTGCGCTTTGGCGAAGAGGTTGCCGACCTTGAAGTGGGGGAAGATCGTCGCCGAGTCCAACCCGTCGAGGGCTATGCCCTGCTCGGTGCGGGTCAGGTGCTCGTTGCCGATGAAGCCGCGGGCCAGGCGGTTGCGGTGTTCGGCCAGGGCGTGAGCGTCGCGGGCGCGCCGGTCATGGTCCACTCGCGGGTCGTTCGCGCGGTCGGCGACGGTTTGGACGTGTACGCGGTAGCGGTCGATAGCCTGGCTGGTCCAGGTCAGCTGGTGCTTGCGCATCACCTCGGCTTCGCGGCGCTGCTCACGCAGCGTGCGGCTGATCTCCTTGCGGATCTTGCGGCGCTCCAGGAAGTTGCGGGCTTGGGCGTGCAGGCGGGTCAGTTCCGGCAGCGATCGCGCGAACTTGCGGGCTTCGGCGATCATCTCGTCTTCCGGGCTGCGGTCGGTCATTGCGGCGGATTCCTTTCAGTGGTGGGTGTTTTCGGTGTTCATCGGGTCCGCTCGGCGCGGTTGCGTCGGCGGTCGAGTTCGTCAGCGGCGGCGTCGGTGAGCTTGAGGCGGGTCGCATACCGGCCGCGGGCGCGAGACAGCCAGACACCCGCGGCGTCCAACTTCTCGTCCGCCAACGTCAGCGCGGTTTCCGCGCGGAAGGTGGCTTCGACGGGGTCGATCGGGTCGCCGAGGTTGTCGACCGCCAACGCGTCGGGGTGGCGGCGCAGGGCGGCGTACTCGCGCTGGATCTCGCCGATCTCGCGGCGCAGCTGTGTCAGCCGGTCGTCGACGTCGTGCAGGCGCTCGTACAAATCGACCGGCGCGGTGCGGATCGGGTCATCGGGGATTCGGTTGATGCTCAACGGTTTTCCTTCCTTGTGGTTGGTTACTGAGCAGGGGTGGTCGTGGTGGTGCGGTTGTTCTCGTGCTCGGTGCGGGCGCGGTCCATGCGCTCGACCAGCGCACGCAGCAGCCCGAAGATGGCGGTCGCGACGGCGGCGACGGCGTGGCCGATACCGGCGGTGACGGCTCCGATGGCCTGCGGCAGCGGCGGGCGGTGGGCAGCGCTCCACCACAGATAGGCCACCCACGCACTGCCGTAGACGGCCAGCGGACCGACCACCAGCGGCCCCTCACCCCATCCGGCGGTCACGGCCGCGCCGACCACAACGGCGGAAGCTGCCGCGGTGCGCCGCATGGTCTGTGCCCGTGACCGCGCCGGTACCGGCGCCACCGCGGCGGTGGCCTGCTCGGTGGGTTCGTCGTCGAGGTCGGGCAGAACGGTCAGCGCGGCCCGGCGCACCGGCATGGTGTCGGCGGCGGGTCGTTCGTTCTGTGCAGTTGCGGTGGTCGGGGTGGTGTCGAGGTCGGCGATACCGGCCAGCCAGTCCTCGACTTCGTCGGCGAACAGCTCGCCCGCGATCGCGGGATCGGTCGGTGTCGTAGCGGGGTCGGGCCGCCGCTGGTCGTCGTCGTCGTTGTCGTCGTGGGGTCGGATGATGCGCATGGGTTGCCTTTCAATCGGTTTCGGGAGAAATGGGAGGGTCAGGCGGTCGCGTCGGCGGTGACGGGCTTGGACTGGGGATCGGCGCTGGTGGTGCCGGGCAGGGGGCGCACGGTGGCGGGGTCGACGGGCACGACGTGCCCGAACTGGGCGCGTCCGGCCTTGGCGTAGACGAACTGGCCGGTGTCGAACTGGCGGACGCGGTCGGGGTCGACCAGCCACTTCTCACCGACCGACACTTGGCCTTCGTCGCCGGTGCGCTGGCCCTTGATCAGGTGCCGCGACGGCAGCATGTGCCGGACCGACCCGAAGTGCTTGCACAGCTCTCCGGCGTTCTCGACGTAGCCGAGCAGCACCCCACCCGCGCAGGACTTCAAGATCCGGTCGAGCGCCCACTGATCCCCGGCGACACCCTCGGGGCTCTGGGCGGCGAACAGGACGCTCACGCCTTGGGAGCGGCCCCGTTCGCACACCTCTTCCAGCCCGATCGAGCCCTGGCCGGTGGTGAGCGCGCTCAGCTCGTCGATGATCAGGGTGACGCTGCGACGCTGGTCCTTGGCGGTGCGGGCGGCGCGCTGCATCAGCATCCGCAGGATGGCGGCGACCTGGGCGCGGGCGGCGTCCTTGTCCAGGCCGGGCACGGTCACATACAGCACGTCGAGGTCGTCGAGGTCCACGCCGCCGTCGAACACCATCCGCCCGTCCTCACCCTGGAGGCTGTCGAACAGGTTGGATGCCTTGATCAGCATGTCGGCGAGCTGGTCGACCTTCTCCGACTGGAGGGCTTCGACCATCCGCTTCACATCCGGGGCGTTGCCCCACAGATCCAGCAGCGTCTCGGGATTCAGGCGCTCCAGGAACTCCCGGCTCGACCGGGGCGGCCCGGCCGGTGCATCAACGACGAGGGAGACAATGCGGCGGCGCAGCTCGTCGAAGTGCTGGCCTTCCGACGTCGACGCCTGTCCGGCGTTGAGCATGTCGCCGAGCACGGCGCGCTGGTCGCGGGCACGCATCGCCCACACGTTCAGGCGGGCGCCGTGGGGAACCTCGGCGATGCGGTCGGCTGCGATCCCGCGGCGCTGGGTGATCTCGCGCAGCTCGTGGCCCAGGGCCTTGTCGTCGTTGCCGCCCTTGCAGGACACGACCACCAGCAGCGGGCGCGGGTGCTTGCCGCGCATGCCTGGCACGTCCTTCCACCGCTGCCAGGCGTTCCACTCGTATTCGAGCATCGCGACCGCGTACCGCTTGATCAGCTCCGTCTTGCCCGAGCCGGTTGTGCCGAACGCGGCCATCTGGCGGCGCGCTTCCTTGTGCGGCACCACCATCCACGCCTGATGCCGCGCGGTCAGCTCCGACCACAAACCGAGAGGGTGCGCCGAGCGCCGGTCCGCCAGCGGCCCCAGCACGATCCCGTCCGTTGTGGTGAACGGGGCACCGACCGACCGCGCCGCCCGAGCGGCCCCGGCGAACTGGCGTGCGGCCAGCGCCGCCTGCACCCGCTCGGTGCGGCCCAGGTTCTTCAACCCGACCGTGTTGGTCTTGTGCACGAACGACGCCCACCAGTACGTCGCGGCCAGCGCGGCCACCGGGGCGCCGAGCAGGACCATCGTGCGCAGCCCGCCCAGGTCTCCGTCTGCGACCCGCGCCGCACCTGACCACAACAGGGAGGCGGGGGTGATCCACGATCCGCCGGCCATCGCCGACGCCGCGGGCAGCAGCAGCGACCCGATCGCGAAGTTGCGCAACCGGTGCGGCGCCAACGGCCAGCGCGCCGCGACGGCGACGATCATGACCAGCGTCGCCACGATCACGACACCGCACACCGTGGCTGTCGAAGCCGCGTCACCAACTGCGGACAAGTCCAGCGTCGGCAGATCCCAGCCTTCGACGTGGCGGATTGGCGGCGCCTGCGGCACCAGCGGGCCGCTATCGGCGCCTGGCTCCACTGGCGGCAGGCCCGGCTGGCCGGTGGTGGGGACTTGCGGGCTGCTGTTGGGGTGGCAGTCCTGGGGAGTGATGATCGGCTTGCAGTTGCTCATGACGCTTCCTGAGTGAGAAGAAGGTTCGGGCGCCGGGTCTTGCGGGCGGCGCGGCCCTGGTTGCGGCGGGTGAGGAACTGGCTCCATTCCTCGTCGAAGTCGCCGATCGCGAACAGCAGCTCGACGGCGGCGAGTTCGCGGGGAAGCCGCTGGTAGGCGGCATTGACGGTGTTGATGACGCGCTGGGAACGGCACAGGTAGAGCAGGCCCGTCACGGCCTCGTCCTCGGTGTCCCGCGCGGCGCGGATCGCACCCGCAAGCGCGGTGTCCATGTGGACGCGGTCCTTGGCGCTCAGCTCGATCTCCAGCGCCCACCAGCCGTGCTGACCGCCGACCTCACCGAGGAACCGCCCGTCATGCACGTGCGGGCGTCCCTTGCGAGGGGTCCGGCTGTCGCTGAACACCACGTGCCCGGACTTCGACTCGGCGGCAGCGACTTCGGCGCGGCGGCGCAGCACGCGCTCGGACACCCACAGCTGCGGGTCGGAACCGACCAGCATCACCCGCGCCTGCGCAACGGCGCGGTAGTGGTTGGCGTACATCAGCGGCGGCTTCCAGTCCTTGGGCCGCCACCCCAGATACCGCTCGGCCACCTCACGCCTCGGGTACACCCACGCCCGGCCACGCTGCACCGACAGCAGCGGATGCACCATCCGCCGCTTCAGCAGAGCGTCGGCGAGGTCGTAGGCGCTGCTGAGGCTGCTGAAGCTCATGAACTCGGCCAAGACATCGACCTGCATCCCGTGCATGTCGACCAGCGCGGCCAGCGCCGCGTCCTGCTGAGCCGACAGACCCTTACTGCCCTGCACGGCCAGCACCCGGCCCAACGACCCGTACGGGATGCCGATCTCCTCGGCGATCTCCTGCTTCGTCAGCCCCTGCTCACGCAGCCGCGTAGCCTCACCCAGGCACGACTCGACCTGAGCCAGCGAAATACCCAGCTGCTCGCCGATCCGGCGGTAAGACATGCCCTGATCACGCAAACCGCCGACGATCTGGGCACGGTGGCGCCGCTCCAACGCGGTGTAGCGGTCGACGCCCTTCCTCTTGTGGTTCATCGGGTTCGCTCCCTTCCCTGCCGCGAGCTGCGGCTATGACCGGCCGCGCCGCGGCGCTCAGCGATATCGGTGCGGGCCTGCGCGATGAACTCGCGCATCTCCGTCGCGTCCACCCCTCGCCGCTCCGCGGCCATCGCCGAGCGCGTCCACCGCGCCAGCTGCAATGCCTCCAGCTGCGCTTCGGTCGAGACTCGTTTCGGCACGGCCGATTCCGCGTCGTACAGGTGTGCCTTCAGCGGCCCTCGCGACCCACCCCGCGCCCGCAGCACCTGCGCCTCGTACTCACCACTCGGACTCTTGCCCTCCCGCGCGAGCTGGCGACGGGTCCGCAAATGCTGCGGCGCCAAACCCCACGGCCAGGTCGGAATACCGAACCGGCGGCCGTCTGGATCATGAAAACGGCTGCTCATCGCGACCGCCCCGGACGCTGCGCACGCCGCTGCTCGGCATCCCGTTCGGCGACACGGGCTCGGATCTGGGCCGCCACCTCCGGGCCGTGCCGGTAATCCAGCAGCCGATCCCAGACCGCGCGTTGCTCGGCATGGACCTGCTTGATCGCGTCGGTCTGTGCGATGCGCGACCTCTCGAACGCGATGCCGGTCCAGTCCTTCGCCCGCGAAGACTCGACAGCGCCGTCGAGCATGTCGCTCAACACGCCAAAAGCGATGTCCAGGCGCTGGAACTCCGTCTCCAACTCCGCGTGCTCGCGGCGACGCTCGTTCTCAGTGCTCATCGCGTCACCACCTGCGACGGCAGCTGCGAACGAGGCACACACGACCCAGCCGGTTCCGGCGGAACCCCCGCGTTCAGCGGGCGGCAGATGTTCGGCGACGGCACATAGTCCTGCTGATCGATCCACGCCGCCGTGCACCCGCCCATCCCGATGAGCAGCAGCACACAGAACGCAGCCAGCCGCACCATCGGCGGCAAGAGCCCCAGCGGCGCGAACACCGCACTGGTCCCGGTGAACTCCGGACCAGCCATCGAATGCAACGGGCTGTGACCACCACGGCGGTCGAAATGCGTGACCGTGTAACCCTGAACAGGCGGGTCCTGCCGCCACGGCGCGCTCATCGCCGGACCTTCCATCGCCTCGACGACCGCCAGAACGCGAGCGCGCCCAGCAGCATCACCGTGAACCCGACAACCTCAGGCGCAGTCAGCACGAGGTAGCCGACCGCGATGGCGGCGACCGCAAGAATGAACGTCCGCGCCCGCATCAGCACTCACTGCCCTTGCGGCTACGACCGCGACGGCGGCGGACCTGCGCAGACTTCAACGCGAGCCGCGTGTAATGAGCCTTCCGAGCCTGATCAGCGCGGTAGGCACGCTCCTCCGGGCTCAACAGCCCATCCGGGTCGACAATGCGGTCGAACTTGCTTGTCATCGCCGCCCGCGCCTTCGCAGTGCGCGCCGCGCGATCGGAAGTCTTCGCCCAGGACTCGTGCGCGGCGATCCGCGCCTGCAATGTCCGCTCGACGGGGGTGCTCATGCCACACCGCCGTTGATGACGGTCGCGGCGGGCCGAATCAGCGCCAGCAGCTCGTCACGCTCGACCCGCAGCAGGCGTCCGTTCACCCTGAATCCGTTGAGATCACCGGCCGCGATCCAGTTTCGAATCGTCTTCGTGTCGACGTCGATGAGCGCCGCCGCGGTTTTGAGGCTGATCAGATTCCGGGCCTCAGTAGAAGCCTTGTCCATCAATGCCCGCTCCTTCGAAAAGTGGGAAATACGTTGCAGTTCCCCACTTTTCGCCGAAACTTCGGGCGTAAGCACCGCATAGGTGGACTTGTCCAGACGTCTCAGGTACCGTTGAAGAAGTCCCTAGACGTCCCTGAAATTGGAGGCGAAATGGCGAACGAACGCCTTCGCAATGCGATGCAGCAGACTGGCCTCGACATCCCGGACGTCGCGGACAAGGTCGGCGTGGAGCCAAAGACCGTCGAACGGTGGATCACGAAGGGCCGCGTGCCCTACCCGAAGCACCGGCATGCCGTCGCCGCGCTAGTCGGAGAAACCGAGAACTACTTGTGGCCGGACGCTCTCGCGCCAGAACGGAAGGTCGAGGTTGCACAATCGGAAGTCCTGACGGTCTACCCACACCGCAGTGCAATTCCAAGCGACCTGTGGAAGCGGCTGCTGTCGAGCACGAGCGAACAACTCGACGTCCTCGTGCTCGCGGGCTTGTTCCTTGCCGAGGAGCCCGAATTCACGCGAACCTTGCGCAAGAAGACACGCGACGGGCTGAAGGTTCGACTGCTGTTCGGTCGCCCGACCGCGGCGGAAGCCGACAAGCGGAGCGCCGAGGAACGTCTGGCGGCAGGCACCGTGCCCTCGCGTATCAGCAACGCACTCGCACTGATCGAGCCGCTGGCCGAGATCGAGGGCGTCGAGCTTCGATACCACGACACGACGCTCTACAACTCGGTGTTCCGATTCGACAACGAGATGATCGTCAACATGCATGTCTACGGGCTGCCGGGCGCGCACGCCCCCGCGCTTCATCTGCGCCAGCTGCCCGCTGGCGACATGTTCGAGACGTATATGACCAGCTTCGAGCACGTATGGTCGAACGCGACCCCCGAAAGGTGATCGTTCATGGCCCGGACCGATTATTTCCACGACCCTGACGCACCCACGCCAAACAACATCAAGGTCGCCGTTAGTGCATTTGTGCGCGATTCACAGGGCAGAATCCTGATGATCCACCGCACCGACAATGATCACTATTCGATTCCTGGGGGCGGGCTCGAAGCGGGCGAGACGGTCACACAGGCGCTCGTACGAGAGGTCAAAGAGGAAACTGGGATCGACGTGCAGGTGACCGACCTCATCGGAATATTCTCGAATCCGGAGCACGTCATCGCATACGACGATGGTGAAGTCCGTCAAGAGTTCTCGATCTGCTTTCGCGCCGACCCAATCGGAGGCGAACTCCGAACTAGTTCGGAGTCGAAGGAAGTCAGATGGGTTGCCCCTAGCGATGTTTCGTCTCTGGACGTCCATCCATCGATCGCGCTTCGTATCGAGCGGGGCCTGACTCCTTCAGCGCGGCCGTATTACACGTGACAGACGACGAACAACTGACTATTCACGCAACAGCTTCTCGGTACGGTCAACTGCTTCGATCAGCTCAGGCGCGGCCTCAGCCAACGACCTGGATACGACATGATCCGGGCCGTACCGTTCGCGGACCTCGGCAATGCGACTGAGCACATCCGTCGTCTCACCGGTTGGGGTCGTCGTGATATCCGCCCACCACAGCGCGTCGCGGAGTGCTGTCTGCTCATCCGGCCAGCTGATCTCGATATTGCGGTTGCGCGCCTCGACACAAGCACACGAATGGTTGGCGACGAGAGCACACAATCGCTCCGACGCGCCCTCACGCCGCAGGAACTCGGCGCCATCAACAGGGTGAAATCCGGTCCTACGGATCGACGGCGCGTAGCCGATGTCATGCAGCCACGCCGCAGCCAACAATAGGTCGGCGTCGTCAACCACATCGACGGCCTGCTGAGCATGCCGAGCAACGCCTTGGACGTGCTGCCACCGCCGAGACATGCCGACGAGATTGTCCCGTGCCAGCTGCGCAGCCCACGCAACGAAGTCATCGGTCATACAGGCAACCGTATCGCCTTGCCGCATCACCTGCTGTTGCCCCTGACTGCGCCGTCCGGATGCCCCTACAGCTTGTCTCCCAGTCGCGCACGCCGATGCGCCGACTTCGCACGGCTGTCGGCCACCGCGGCACCGTATCGTGCGAGCATCTGACGCGACCGCCATCCGGCGAGCATCATGAGGTCTTGCTCCTGGCCACCACTGTCGAGCCAGGTATGCGCGAAGAAGTGACGGAGCTGATGAGGATGCAGACGTTCAATGCCGGCCGCGTCGCATCGCCGCTCGAGCATCTGACGGATACCGGAATCGGTCATCACTCCGCGGTAACCAAGCCACAGAGCTGGATTGTCGTTCTTAGCGCCCGAATGCTTCGCACGCACGCGGAGGTATCTCCGCAGCGCCGTTCGGGTCTTGTCGCCGAACGGACACGTCCGCGGTCGGCCGCCCTTGCCGATCACCAGCACTGTGTTCTCGTTGAAGTCGAGCGAGTCCACCTCGAGCGGCGCGAGTTCGCCGCACCGCATCCCGGTATCGGCGAACAACCGGATGATGGCGTTATCGCGGCGATCGGCGAAATCGGCGCCATCGCACTCTGCGAGAAGAGCTTTCACCGCGTCCATACTCGGCACGGGCACCTGCTGATCGGGTACCGCGGGCGGGCTCATCTTGTCGAACGGATTCGCGTCGATGATCTCTTCGGCCGCGAGGTACTTGAAGAACTGTTGCAGCGATCGGTACTGGCCGCGTGCGTACTCCGGCGATAGCGGCTCACCGGTGCGCTGGTTGGGCCGCGTGAGCAGGTCTTCGATGTAGCCGCCGATGTGGGCGCGGGTGATGTCCGGCGCCGCGGTCGGCAGCTCGCGTTCCTGAAGGTAGTCGGCGAAGTACCGGATCCGAGTGAGGTAGCCGTCGATGGTCTGCTTGCTCCGGTTCTTGCGACGCAGCTCCGTCGCGAAGTCCTCCGCAAGCTCTCGAATGTCGTCCAGATCCAGCCCCATGTCCAGATTCTACCGGCAAAATACATTGCTGTCGGAGCATTGTTCTGGACCAACCCGGCTGTCGAGTTCGACATTTCCGCAGATCAGAGGCTGTTTGTGGGGCGGGCGGGGCTCGAACCCGCGACCAATGGATTATGAGTCCACGGCTCTAACCGACTGAGCTACCGCCCCGTGCCGCGAGGAATCCCCCAGGCGTTGGGCATGCTACCGGGTCAGGTGGGGTGTGTACCAGTCGGATGGCGGGCGGCTCAGGGTTGGGTGTCGGAAACTTACTGGAGGGTCAGGTATGGCCGGTCTGTTCATCGAGGTGTTGAAGGCGCATCAGTGGGTGTATGAGAACTCTGGTGGGCTGGTGGGGCATCGGCTGTTGCTGGGGAATCCGACGCTGCTGCTGCGGACTGTGGGGCGCAAGAGCGGCAAACAGCGGACTTCGGCGCTGACGTACGCGCGCGACGGCGAGGACTATTTGGTGACGGCGTCCAATGGTGGATCGCCACGGCCACCGGGGTGGCTGGCGAATCTGAAAGCGCGACCGGAGTGCGAGATCCAGGTCGGGCGGCGGAAACTGGCGGTGCGGGCGCGGCCGACATTGCCCGATGATCCCGATTACGCCCGGCGCTGGGCGATCGTCGACAAGGTGAATCAGGGTCGCTACAGCGCCTATCAAAAGCTGACCAAGCGGCCCATCGCGGTGGTGGTGCTGACCCCGGCCGAGCAGGGTCAGTCGCCGCGGTAGTCCTCGTCCCAGTCGGCCTCGTAGTCCTCGGCGTCGTCGCGGTCCCATGAATCGGCATCCTTCGGCGGGCGACTGGCGAAGTGCACGACTGCGACGACGAAGCCGAGGACCACGATGACGATACCGACGACGAGCAGAGTTTCCACCCCGGCACACTAGCGCCGTCGCCGGGCTCGCGCACTACATCGATTGTCCAGATCGGGCGGATTGTTCACACCGTTAACAAAGTCCGCCCTACGGCAGTCCTGGACTCGATGGCGGCATGCGCCCGATCGGCCTGTTCCAGCGGGAACGTCTGACCGATGACGACCTCCAGCCGCCCGGCGGCAACCTCGGCTTGCGCGCGCTCGGCGAGCGCCTGCCAATCGGTGTCGGCGCCGGTGATGTCGAACAGGCCGTAGACGGTAATCCCACGCGCCGCCGCCTGCTCGTCCAACGAGGCGAATTCGCCTGCGGCAGCACCGTATCCGAGGAATCGCCCGCCCTCGGCCGCGGCCGTGACCGCAGCCTCGCCGAGCGCGCCGCCCGCGCCGTCGAGCACCACGTCGACACCCGCTCCACCGGTCGCGGCGCGCGCCTTCGCCGCCCAATCGGGCGCGGAGTAGTCGACCGCGGCGGTCGCGCCGAGCCTTCCGGCAAGCTCCAGCTTCGCGGCGCCGCGCGCGGCGGCGACGACGTTCGCGCCCGCTGCCCTGGCGAGCTGGATCAGCAAAATACCGAGACCGCCGCCCGCCGCGGTGATCAAGACCCATTCCCCGGGCTGAACCGCGGCGCGGTCGAACACCGCGAGCGCGGTCCTGCCGTCGTGTGCGAGCGCGACGGCCTGCGTCATGGTCAGCCCGTCGGGGATCGCGGCCAAGGTTTCCGCCTTGGCCAGCGCTTTCTCGGCGTACCCACCGATCGGCAAGCCGCCGCCGATACCGCTGGCCGCGGTCGGAGTGGACACCCGTTTACCCACCCAGGCCGGATCGACATCCGGGCCGACCGACGCCACCACGCCGCTCACCGCGCCGCCGGGCACGTACGGCGGCTCGATCGCGAAGAAGTCCGTCCCCCAGCCGCCACGCAGCCGCGTGTCCAGGAACATCACATCGGCGGCCGCCACGTCGACCACTACCTCACCCGGTCCGGCCACCGGGTCCGGCAGCTCGCGCACCGCGAGCACTTCCGGTCCACCGAACGCACTGGCCTGCACAGCCCGCATGACACAACCTCCATCGTTCCTTGCCATCTCTAATGAGGACAGCATGGAACCTGAAGTTGTGTTGAGGTCAAATCGTGGTCAGGACCCACCGCCGCAGCTACTGCCACCACCACCGCCGCCACAGCTGGAACTGCTCCCGCCACCACAGCTGGAGCTGCTCCCCCCGCCGCAACTACTGCTGCTTCCTCCGCCGCAACTACTACCGTGATGGCCTCCGCCGCAGCCGCTCGAATGGCCCGGGTCGTGCCCACCGAACAGACCGGCACCGCCCGCGGCCCAGAACGGGTCGGTGGATCCGCTGTGCTGGTGATCCCCTCCGCCCCGGGATACGCGCCACGGTCCATACGGCGGCGGCAGGCGCCGGTTGCGTTGCGAGCGGAGGACGACGACGACCACGATGACCGGGACCGCTATGAGAAGGACCAGCATCACCAGAGCGAAAAGAAGGATGAGTACTTCCATATCGTGTCCTTTCCGGCAGAGCCGGTCCCTCCGTGGTCACGCTCCGCCTCCTCCAGGCCTGAGCGTTCATGCCCGCGCCTCGCTCACGCTCGGCACTGCGCATGCCAAAACGGTAGCCTTCCGCAGGCGCGCACGTACAGTGAACTGTGGTGTCATTCAGTTTTCGCAGGTACCGCGAGATCGACTTGGCGGCCGTCCGCTCCGCAGTCGACGCGCTGGAATTGCCCGACGCCGTGTACAAAAGCTGTCCCTGGCAGCCGCGGGAACTGGTGGACAAGGGATTACGGCAGTGGCTGCTCTGCTGCGGCGCCGCCATGCGCGACGACCGAGTGATCGGCATGCCGTCGCACGCGGTCGACGAGGCATGGCACGGTTTCATCTTGTGCACGAAGCGCTACGCGGACTTCTGCGCGAAGGCCTACAGCCGCTTCCTGCACCACTTCCCCGAAGGCGCCGGTCCGCCGGACAATTCGCACGGAACCATGGCCGAGCAGCTCGGCCGCACCGTGGTGGCGTGGTCGTTCGTGGCGGCTCCGGACGAGGAATGCGTGCTCTGGGATCTTGATCGCCGGGTCGGTGTCGAGCATCCGTGGGGCATCGAGGCCGAACGAGTCGAGGCCATCGAGGCCGAACTCGCCGCTACCCGCGGTTGACCGCCGAGCGCCGGGGTGATTTCAGGATCACAGATCGAGCACGAGTCGCCCGCCCTCGGCACGGGACACGCAGACGAGCATCTCGCCCGCCTCATGTTCGGCATCGGTGAGCACGCTGTCGCGATGGTCCGGTGCACCGGCCAGCACACGGACCTTGCAGGTCCGGCAGAAACCCTGCCTGCATGAGTACGGCCGGTCGGGCCGGATCTGCAGGATGGTGTCGAGTGCGGAACGGTCGGCGGCGACCTCGACGACCTCTCCGGTGGAAGCGAATTGGATCTCGAAAACCGTGCCGTTCACGATCGGCGGCGGCGAGAAGCGCTCGGAATGCAGTTCTACGTAGGGCATTTCGCGAACGGCGTCGGCGATCAGCATGATCATCGGCACCGGTCCGCAGCAGTAGACCGCGGTGTCGGGCCCGACTCCGGGCAGCAAGGCGGCGGCATCGGGGAGTCCCTGTTCGTCGTCGGTGCGCACGATGACGCGGTCGCCGAAACCCGCGATCTCGTCGAGGAACGGCACGGTGTCGCGGCTGCGTCCGGTGTACACCATCGACCACTCGATCCCCAGACGATGCGCCAGCCTTGCCATCGGAAGGATCGGCGTGATACCGATGCCGCCCGCGACGAAATGCAAACGAGCAGCCCGAGATCCGTGTCCGGGCACGGCGAACGGGAACGCGTTGCGCGGACCGCGCACCACGATCGGCGCCCCGACCGGCAAGGCGTCGTGCACCTCCACTGAACCACCGCCGCCTTCCGGGATGCGGCGTACCGCGACCCGGTAGGCACGGGTGTCGGCCGGGTCGCCACACAGCGAATACTGCCGCAGCCTGCCGGAGGGCAACTCGAGGTCCAAGTGGGCGCCGGGCCGCCACGGCGGCAGCACGCGCCCGTCGGCCGCGGCCAGCCGCAGGCTCACCACATCCTGGTCGCGCGCCTCGATCCGCCGTTCGGTCACGACCAAGGCGATGCGGTGATCGTCCACTTTCGGACGCGGATCGCGCCGGTTGACCAGCGTGGTCCAGCGCAGCCGCGCGGAGGCCACCGCGTCGACCACGCGCACCGTGCGGTCGCGAGCACGCTTGCCGAACAGGTCCGCGGGCAGCTGGCTGGGAACGGGCCGCAGAGTCACGAGGCGAGCGCCTGGGCGGCAGGGGATTTGGCCAGGTACGCCACCGCCTGCGCCGTTGAGCCGACCGAGTCCGGGTTGTAACCCGGATTGAACGTGCTCAACGCACTCCACAGCAGCGAGGGCACTCCGGGCAACGCACCGCGCCACATCGCGCCGAAGACCCGCGCGAGCAATCGCGGATAGCCCAGGTCGGGCAGCTCGGGGTCTTGGTGGACCAGGAACTTGGTGCCGCGCAGCACCAAGGTCAGGAAGATCGGGAACACCAGCGTCATCAGTCCCGCCCGCCGCAGATAACCGGCGCCGAAGTACACCGCCACGTCGTGTGCGACATGGCGATGCTCGACCTCCTCGGCGCCGTGCCAGCGGAACAGGTCGGCCATGCGCGGGTCGGCGTCGAACCGCTCCAGGTCCGCGTTGAGCACCCAGTCGCCGAGATAGGCGAAGAAGTGCTCCAGGCAGGCGATGAAAGCCAGCCGCTCGATGAGCACCTGCCGTCGCGCGACGCCGTCGGCATCCCGGGGACAGAGCGTGCGGCGGAACAGATACTCGGCCTGCCGCAGATACGGCTCGGGATCGATGCCATGGACGGCGAGCACCTCGTGCAGAACCTTGTCGTGGGTCTCGGCGTGCATCGACTCCTGACCGATGAAGCCGAGCATCGCCTCGCGCAACTTGTCGTCGTGCACGTAGGGCAGCGCCTCGGCGTAGGCGGCGCAGAACATGCGCTCGCCCTCGGGCAGCAGCAGATTCAGCGAGTTGATCAGGTGCGAGGCGATAGGCTCGGCGGGCATCCAGTGCAAGGGCGTGCCCGCCCAATCGAACCGCACGTTGCGGGCATGCAGCGCGACCGGTCCAGGGTCGATATCCGGACGTCGCCCAGCCCTGCGAAGTAGCTTCATCGGTACTCCTCGATCCCTCGCTCGTCACGCCGACGCAGCATTCCTACGTCTTCGTAGCAAGGATCATACACATATATAGAACTTTCAGTAACACACAAAGCACTCTACGGTGGGCAACCTCGCGGCATTCTGGTTTGCACCGCATATCTAGAACGCGTTCTAGTAGGCTTTCGCTATGGAACGATTGACCGGATTGGACGCCAGCTTCCTCTACCTGGAAACCGGGACCCAGCATCTCCACGTCTGCGCGCTGCTGATCCTGGATCCGAGATCGGCGGACTATTCATTCGACACATTCAAAGCCGAACTGGGCAGGCGAGTGCCGCTGATCCCGCAGATGCGCCGCCGCGTGTACGAGGTGCCGTTCAACCTCGACCATCCCGTCTGGGTGGAGGACGAGAATTTCGACCTCGACTACCACGTCCGCAGGATCGCGATCGCCGCGCCGGCCGGACACCGCGAACTCGCCGAGCTGGTCGGGGATATCGCCAGCCGCCCCATGGACCGCGACCGCCCGCTCTGGGAGATGTCGGTGGTGGAGGGTCTCGACGACGGCAAGGTGGCGGTGATCTGCAAATACCACCACGCCGCCGTGGACGGCATCACGGGCGCCAATCTGATGATGCACCTGTGCGATGTGGAACCGGGCGCTACCAAGCCGGTGCCCGAGGAAGAGTGGCACCCCGAACCGAAGCCGAGCGACTGGCGCCTGCTGACGGAGGCGGTGGTCAAGTTCCCCACCAAAGCGGGCATTCTCGGCATGGTGCCGAAGACCATCGGCGTGGTCGCCGGTTTCGCGCAGCGCCGTCGACAGAACAAGACCGGCATGGCCATACCGTTCTCTGCTCCGCGCACGCCGTTCAACCTCGCCATCACCCCGCATCGCACCGTCACGTTCACCGATGCCGAACTCGACGCCGTCAAAGAGATCCGCTCCGCGTTCGGGGTCAAGGTGAACGACGTCCTGCTGACCGTCGTCGCCGGCGCATTGCGCGCCTATCTGAAGCGGCACGACGAACTTCCGGATCGTTCGCTGATCGCGTCCGTCCCGGTGTCCGTGCACGACTCGACGCGGCATACCGCGGGCATCAACAAGGTGTCCACGCTGTTCGCGCGGCTCGGCACCGATATCGCCGATCCGGTGGAACGCTTGCACGAGGTGGCCGAGGGCAATCGCGGAGCCAAAGAAGAACACGAGCTGATCGGCGCGGACTTCCTGCAGGACTGGTCGAAATACGCGCCGCCGAACGCGTTCCGGCTCGCGGCACGCATGTACTCGTCGCTGAAGCTGGCCGAGATGCACCCTGTGGTGCACAACCTGGTGGTGTCCAACGTGCCCGGCCCCCCGATGCCGCTGTACTTCCTCGGCATACGCGTGGACGCGATGTATCCGTTCGGGCCGGTCTTCCACGGCGCCGGGCTGACCGTGACCGTGCTGTCGAACAACGACAAACTCGATTTCGGCTTCATCGCCTGCAAGGAACTGGTGCCCGACATCGCGGAGCTGGCCGACGCCGTTCCCGGCGTGATCGCCGAATTGCTCGCGGCGGCACGGGCATCCGCCTGACCGCCCGGCCCCTGTTCGCCACCGCCGCCGGACAGGGCCGCTTCCGCCGGACACCATCCGGCCGAGTCAGATCTTCGCGGCGACCGCCTCGCAGGCTTCGAGCAGCACGGGCACGAATCGGTCGGCCTCCAGCACGCAGGACGCGTGCCCGGCATCGACCATGTGCGTGCTCGCCGCGGGAATCATGGTCGCCAGCTCCACCTGCCGGGACACCGGAATCGCCCGGTCGCGCGTGGTGATCACCACGGCCGCCGGCATGGTCAGGATCGACAGCCACGCCGTGGCGTCGAAGCGACCGATCTCCGCCACCACCTGGGCGAGTGCCCATCCGCTTGTGCTGCGGAATTCCCCGAGCGCCCAGCGGTCCAGTCGCCCGGGCGGCCAGGTGATCTCCGGAAGCTCCGGCAGGCGGCCGGCAAGCTTCTCGGCGCGCCGGTAGGAGTACGGGCCGACCGCGGCGGCGATGGCGCCGAACGTCCGGTGGAAAGCCTTCTCCCGCAGCGTTTCCTGGAACCGATAGGGCGTCGCGCAGAGAACGAGACCGCTCACCCGGTCCGGATGACGATGTCCGGCGAGCAGGCTCACGATGCCGCCCAAGGAGAATCCCGCGCACATGGCGCGGTCCACCCGCAGCGCGTCGAGGACGGCCGCCACATCGTCGGCGCAGTCCTCCACCGTGAACCGCTCGGAGCGGATACCGCGCCCGTGCCAACGCTGGTCGAACAGGATCACCCGGTACCGATCGGCCAGCGCCGCCAGCGACGGAAACCAGGTGAGATAGGCGGTGCACGCCGTGGCGTGCAGCAGTACCAGAACCGGCGCGCGCTCCGGCCCGGGGATGTCCACCACATAGGTCCGCCCTCGCCCCGGCAGCTCGATGAGGCGACCACCGGGTACCTCGGCGATGTCCGGCACCCGGAGACGTCCACCGAACCGCGCGACACCTCGGGGCGAGTTCGTCATGGACACCTCCCGGGCGAAAAATTAGAACGCGTTCTATATCAGCATGACACAATGGCCGCCAGAGTGGCCGGACCGAGCTACCGCCCCGCGGTCACGCCAGGACGCGCACCACGCCAGATGCGCCAGGCACGCGATGCAATTCTGTAACGTGTTTCAGAAGAGTTCGAGAGACGGAGGTATCGCGATGGGGCGGTTGACCGGAAAAGTGGCGTTGATCAGCGGCGCGGCGCGCGGCATGGGCGCGGCGCACGCCAGGGCGCTGGTCGCCGAGGACGCGCGCGTGGTGCTGGGCGACGTGCTCGACGACGAAGGCGCCGCGGTCGCCGAGGAACTGGGCGACAAAGCGGTCTACGTCCACCTCGACGTGCGCGAACCCGGCGACTGGGGTAAAGCCGTCGCCGAGGCGGTGGGCCGGTTCGGGTCGTTGAGCGTGCTGGTGAACAACGCGGGCATCGTGAACGGCAACCTGCTCGTCGCGTTCGAGCTGGCCGAATGGCAGCGGATCATCGACATCAACCTGACCGGCACGTTCCTCGGCATGCAGGCCGCGACACCGGCCCTGATCGAGGCGGGCGGCGGCTCGATCATCAACATCTCCTCCGTGGAGGGCATGCGCGGCAGCCCTGGCCTGCACGGCTACACGGCCACCAAGTTCGCCGTGCGAGGGCTCACCAAGTCCATCGCACTCGAGCTGGCGCAGTACAAGATTCGGGTGAACTCGGTGCACCCCGGGCTGATCCGGACGCCGATGACCGAGAACATCCCCGCGGACTTCCTGCAGATCCCACTCGGCCGCGCCGCCGAACCGGCCGAGGTCTCCGCGCTGGTGACGTTCCTGGCCAGTGACGAGTCGTCGTATTCGACGGGGGCGGAGTTCGTCATCGACGGCGGTCTGACCGTGGGCATTCCGCACAAGAGCTTCGACAGCTGAACTCGGACCTCCTTGGCGACGCCGCGAAACCGCACTCCCTTGTGCGGTGCGGCTACCTAGGCTTTTTTCGCTTGTCCCCTACAGTGACCAGGTCCGGGCACCGGTCGCAGGCGATCGGTATTCGGAGCATTCGACTTCAGCACCACCGTCCCGGAAAGCACGTAGTGATGTAAGGGGAGTCGACGAACGCCATGCTTCGATCAGGTATCGCCATCGCCGCGGCCGTGCTTTTCGCGATTTCCCCGTCGGCTGCCGCGCAGCCGATCTATCCGGCACCGGACCCTGATCCGTTCTATGCCGCACCAGCGGACCTGGATCGCGCCGCGCCGGGCGAGGTTCTCGCCGTCCGGCCGATGGCAGGACTGCTCACGTTCCCCGGCGCGACGGTAACGATGATCAAGTTCCGCTCCAGCAATTCCGCGGGCAGGCCGATCGCGGCCACCACCACCGTGCTGACGCCGCCGAATCATGCCGCGGGCGGGCCGCTGCTGTCCTATCAGCACATCATCAATGGCCTGGGCACCCAATGCGCGGTGTCCCGCGTGCTCTACACCAACGACCCCAACCTCATGGTGCGCGAAGCACCCGCGCTCAACGCTGTGTTGCTGCGTGGCTGGTCGGTGGCTCTGCCCGACCATCTCGGCCCGACCAGTGCCTATGGCGCGGCGAAACTGGGCGGCATGATCACCCTCGACGGCATCCGCGCCGCGCGACGGGTCGCGGAGCTGGGGCTGGCCAACAGTCCGGTCGCCATGCTCGGCTACTCCGGCGGCGGAATGGCGACCGCCTGGGCGGCCGCGCTCGCGCCGGCCTACGCGCCGGAACTGCCTCTCGTCGGCGCCGCCGCCGGTGGGGTGCCGATGAACCTCGTCACGATGATCGACGGCCTCGGCTACACGCGGCATGCGGCGTTCGGCCTCGCCTTCGCGGCGGCGATCGGCCTGGAACGGGAGTACCCGGCCCAATTGCCGATCAGTGACCACCTGAACTCGTTCGGCATGGCGGTCCGGGACCGCATAGCCAACAGTTGCACCAACGACATCCTGCTGGCGGGCGCTGGGCGCAGCGTCATGGACGTCGCTACCTCGGTTTCGCTCGCCAATGACGAATCCGCACTCGGGGTGCTCGAGGAAAACAGCCTGGAACTCTACGATGGCATCCCCACCACGCCGATCTTCCAGTGGCGCGCAGTGCACGACGGACTGGTCCCGGTGGCTTCGGTCGACAGCACGATCCGGCGGTATTGCGCGGCGGGAGTGCGGCTCCAATACGAGATGCTGCCGAGCCCGGATCATTTGTCCACCGCGGTGTTGGGGGTGCCGTCGGCGCTCGGTTGGCTCGATGACCGGTTCCACGGCGTGCCCGCGCCGAGCAATTGCTGATCATGCGGAACAACGCAGCGGCCGGGCCGCCTGGACCCGGTGGACGCCCCGCGCGAAAAGTAGTTCTGCGCTGGGGATCTCATGACGGCCCGGTGGCAGCAGGTCGCCGCCACCGGGAACGGGCCGTTCCGCCCTACCGCTCGGATCTCGCAGCGGAAGCTAGGCGTCCTTACTGCTCTCGAACGCGCCCTGCCGCGCCTCGTCGACATCGGCTTCCGCACGGGCCTTTTCGGCCTCGGCTTCCTTGCGCGCCGCCTCCCGCTCGGAATCGGCCTTGTCCTGCTGCGCTCGACCCTCTTTCTTCAGGTCTTCGTCGCCGGTAACGACGCCCGCAGCTTCCTTCGTCTTGCCCTTGATGTCCTCGACGACACCTTCGACAGCTTCCCGAGGTCCGCTCTGATGCTCCGGCATCACATACCTCCCATTTCACTTATCGGCTGACACCCGCCGCATACCCGCGCCCGTCCCCCTCAATCACCCTGTGACCGCCGCCACCTGCCGGGTGCGGACGTGCCGTTCGGGTTGGCGAGTTCCCGTTGGAACATGTCATTAATGCCACTGGGAGGCGATAAGAGATCTCGGACAAGCCGAACGCTGAGAGAGACCGCGGTGACGAAAGTGTGACGCCGCGGCGTGGATGGTGTCGCCCAGGGCGTCCGTCCGGCACGATCAGTGCCTGCCCAGGGCTGCCACCACGAACACGTCCAGGAGGCAATCATGACCAGCTTCGGCGACCTGCGTGCCTTGTTCATCAACTGCACACTCAAGCGCTCACCGGAACGGAGCAATACCCAAGGACTGATCGACCTCAGCGCCCACATCATGGAAAAGAACGGCGTCCAGATCTCCCACATCCGCGCCGTCGACCACGACATCGCCCCGGGCGTCTGGCCGGATATGACCGAGCACGGCTGGGCCACCGACGAGTGGCCCGCCCTGCAACGCCAGGTCATGTCTGCCGACATCTTGGTGCTGGCGGGACCGATCTGGTTGGGCGACAACAGTTCCGTCACCAAGAAGGTCATCGAGCGGCTGTACGGCAATTCGTCCATCCTCAACGAACGCGGCCAATACGCCTACTACGGCCGGGTCGGCGGCTGCATCATCACCGGCAACGAGGACGGCGTGAAGCACTGCGCGATGAACGTCCTCTACAGCCTCCAGCACCTTGGCTACACCATTCCGCCACAGGCCGACGCGGGCTGGATCGGCGAGGCGGGACCGGGACCGTCCTACCTCGATCCCGGTTCCGGGGGACCGGAGAACGACTTCACCAACCGCAACACCACGTTCATGACCTGGAACTTGCTGCACGTGGCCCGAATGCTCAAAGACAACAATGGCATCCCCGCACACGGCAACCAGCGTTCCGAATGGGACGCGGGCTGCCGCTTCGACTTCGAGAATCCCGAACACCGGTAGCAGCTCTGTCCTTCAGGCGAACATCCGCTCGGCTCCCTCGCCCGTGAGGTGTTCTCGCCCGGCGCGTCGGCCGCTCACCAGCAGGAGCAGCGAGGCGACCGGACCCTCCACAGCACGTCCGGCACCGGCGTCCCATCCGGTATCGGTTGCCACGAGGTGATACCCGGCGAATTTCTCGCGGGATCGGAACGTATCCGTTGTCCAGACTCGTTCGAGAGCCGATCGGGCAGCATCGACGGGCATTTCCCGGGTCATTCCGAGGGGCACCGCGATGTCCTGCCCATGCACCAGCAGGTCCATCAGCCGATCGGCGGCGGTGGTGCCGATCGGGGTCGAGCGCACGCCGATACTGTCGCGCAACGCGGTGAGCAGCTGCGATGTGGTCGTGCGGTCAGCGAGGCGGATGGCGGTGTTCCGGATCGCGCGGTCGAAGTTGCCGCGGGCGCGGATCACATTCACCAGAATCCAGCCGAGGCTGGGACGTGCGGACAGCAGAGGACGCCCCGCCCGCCGCACGCGCCGCTCGCTTGGAATTGCTTGCCGCCGTGCAAGACCGGCACCACGCCTACGACAGTCTCGTGACCTTCTGGCGACGACTGCTCGCACCCATCCCAGCAGCGATGTTCGATGGGTTCGTCGCGATGAACATCCCGGAGCTACCGATCGATCCGGCTCCCCGGCACGTCCTCGCCTACGCCGAACTCGCCACCCGCATCACCGATCCCGCACTGACCGTCGCGATGTCACGCCAGCTCTGGCGGACAAATCCCACTGGAATCCACGACAAACGCGCACTGGTAACCGCGGTTGCCGAAGTATGCGAAACCGTGGACTCGCTCGTCGCCACAGGCTGCGAACCACGCCCCGGACCAGAACTCGACCGATTCATCGGCGCCCACGCCGCCGCTCGGCACGAACGCGACACCCCACGCCTGCGGCGCCAACTTCTCGACGACGCCACCGATACCGATCCAGGCATCCACCGCTATTGGAAACTCACCACCGAGATCACCGGAACCACCACTTCCGGGGCCGCCCAGTACTGGATCTACCAGGCACTGGCGAAGTGGGCCGATCCGGCAACGCCTCGGCGGTGACGGCCGGATCGGACAACCTGGCACAACACCGCCGCGGCAGGTGCGGTCGATGGCAAACCCCGGCGTCGGCGAGGTAGGCGACCGGCTGGTAAGTCGCGATGACCGGCCGCGATCCGCACCATCAGCGGCTCAGCCCATCGCGCTACGGCCGCGACCGCCCTGGTGCGGGCCGATCCATGCGGCGAAGCCCCTGGCGTCCGACTTCGGCCAGGGGCTTCGCCGTGCCGAATCCTGTTCAGCCCTTGATCAGTTCGGGGGTCGTGGTCTCGGGATCCTCGGCTTCCGGAGCGGCGGACCGGCCCGGCAACAGCACTGCCATGATGATCACGATCAACGCCAAGACGGCGGAGACCAGGAAGGCCAGGCGCATGCCGTCGAGGGTGGCGTTGATGACGTCGGCGCCCTCGGCGACGAGCGTGGTGCTGCGGGCCGACATCACCGTCACCACCAGGGCGGTGCCGAAAGCCGCGGCGACCTGCTGCAGGGTGCCGAGCATGGAACTGCCATGCGAGTACAGATGCTGCGGCAGCGCACCGAGGCCGAGAGTGAAGACCGGGGTGAAGGCCGCGGCCAGCGAAACCATCAGCAGAATGTGCAGGGCCAGCAGCTGCCAGTACGGCATGGTCATCGAGACCTGGGTGAACCCGGCCAGCGACACGGCGATCCCGATCGAGCCCGGAATCACCAGCAAGCGTCCGCCGAACCGGTCGAACAGGCGCCCGACGGTCGGTCCGAGCAGACCCATCGCCAACCCGCCCGGCATCACCAGCAAGCCGGTGGCCAATGGGCTCAGGCCCCGCAAATTCTGCAGGTACAACGGCAGCAGGATCATCGATCCGAGCATCGCCATGAACGCGACCGACATCAGCACCAGCGCCTTGGTGTAGGTGCCGGACAGCAGGACCCGCAGATCCAGCAGTGGAGCGCCGGTGCGCTGCAGGCGCAACTGACGGAACACGAACGCGGCGATGAGAGCCGAGCCCGCGGCGACGATCAGCGCCGGGCTGGTGAGTTTGCCGCTCTCGAACCGGCTGAGCCCGAACACCAGCCCACCGAACCCGAGCGCGGCCAGTGCCACGCTGGGCGAGTCGATCTGCCCGGCTTGCGGTTCACCGACGTTCTCCAGCTGGCGCAGGCCGAGCCAGGCGATCACACCCGCGATCGGCAGCACGAGCAGGAAAAGCCAACGCCACGAACCGATCTGCAGCACCGCTCCGGAGATTACCGGGCCCATCGCGGGGGCCACCGAGATGGCCAGGGTGACATTGCCCATCACCCGGCCGCGGTCGTGCTCGGGCACCACCGTCATCAGCGTGGTCATCAGCAGCGGCATCATCACCGCGGTGCCGCCGGCCTGGATGATCCGTCCCAGCAGCAGCACCGCGAACGACGGCGCGATGGCCGACAGCGCGGTACCGGCCAGGAAGACGCCCATCGCCGCGGCGTACGCCTGCCGGGTCGACACGCGCTGCAAGAACCAGCCGGTAGCCGGGATGACCGCCGCCATCGTCAGCATGAACGCGGTGGACACCCATTGCGCCGCCCGGTCGGTGATCGCGAGGTCCTCCATCAGCCGCGGGATCGCGTTGATCATGATGGTCTCGTTCAGGATCACCACGAACGTCGCGAGGACCAGCACCCGGATGACGGTCGGTGTCCGTCCTCCCGAGGCGGGAGTGGATGGTTGGGCGGACATCGGATACCTCCGGAGCATGGGACGTGGTCAGGAATATGTGGCCCGTTGCCGAGTCACCGGATCGCGTCCCGGCGCCACAGTGGTTGAGACGGAATCGGCTGCTCGAACTCATCGGGCGCGGGTCAGTATTCCGGTCGGCACCGACACAAATCACCCGGTTTTCCCGCGACCCACCCCGCACCGTAATCGAAATTGCTGTTCAGCCAGGTTTCCCACGATCTGCCGATACCGGATCGTGAGCCTGGTCACCAATCCGGAGCGTCATCGCGCCCGGCGAAACCACGATCGTCAAACCTGAACAGCTGTACGGGACCGCCGGTCAGCTGGGCCCAGCACTCGGCGGCGTGTTGGCGCAGCCACTGGGCCCACGGCCTCGACGGGCTCAAAGACCGGCCGCGCTCGGGCCGGCCGCCCCGATTCACTCCCGTCCAACGCACCGAGATCAAAGCCCTGGCGTGCCCGCTGTCGGCCGAAACCGGCGTGCCGCTGTCACGGTGGAGCAGCACCGACCTGGTCACCGAAGCGATCGGCCGGGGCATCATGGTGGCGATCTCAGCCTCGACCGTCCGCCGCATACAACTCCTTGACGCTGAACCCCACAAAAGCCAACACGATTCAGCCTGTCCGCTTAGCGTGATTCTCTTTCGGATGCTCGCCCCCTACCGAGTAGGAGATTCGAATGGTGACCATCATCGGCGGAGGCATCGCCGGGACCATCCTCGGCGGCGCCCTGGCTCGCAGAGGCGACCAGGTCACGCTGTACGAGCAGCAACCGCGCAATGCCACCGGCGGCGCGTTCCTGTTCATCGACGAACGCGGCCACTCGGTCCTGCACGACCTCGGCGTCGACGACGACGCGGTGAACGAAGCCTCCTACCCGGTCAGCGCCCTCGAATACGTCGGCAGCAACGGCCGCCGCGCCACGATGAGCCGCGGTCACCGGTTCTGGCTCCGCAGCTCGCTGATGAAGGTGCTCAACGACTTCGTCGACATCTCGGGCGCCGATCTCCGGTACGACCGCGCCATCGCCGACGTGACCGTCGACAAGTCAGGACGATGCCGGATCCAGCACAGCGACGGCACATCGAGCACCACCGACGACATCGTGATCGCCGCCGACGGCATTGACTCCGTCGCCCGGGCCCGCCTCGAACCCGACCGCACCCCCGTCTACGCCGGCGACGTCGTGCTGTACGGGATGACCTCCACCCCAACAGAACTGGACACCGAACCCCAAATACTGCACTTCTTCGCCGAACTGGACGCGACCGGGGCAGCCGCCAGCACGTTCGGCCATATCTGGCGGCCCGGACACGCCGCGCACTGGTTCATCCGGATAGCCCGCGCTCCTCTGGACGGCCCTGACGACTCCGGCGTCCGACCCACCAGCGAGTGGACCGACACCGTCCTGCAGGCCACGCCGTCGATCAACGACCTGGCCAGCACCCTGCTCGACAAGACCGACTCCGTCCACGTCAGCAACGCGCGCAACGTTCCCCTCGACGCCGCCACCCAGCCGACGCTGCCGGTGCTGCTCATCGGCGACGCCGACCACGCGATCACTCCCGCGGCCGGCGTCGGCGCGCGCGACGCACTCGAAGACGCACACGCCGTCTACCGCGCCCTCACCACCAGCAGCTGTCCCGCCGAGGCGATGGCCCTGCGCCGCACCAAAATCATCGACGACCGGCAGCACGCCGTCCGCGGCCGCGCCAGCGTCTCCCGGTAGCCAGACGAGTGGAGTTCACCCGGTCCAGAGCCTCTGCACAGCCGAAGACCTTCGCCGCCACGCGGCTCTGCGTCGCGATCGTCGACCACCTCACCATCGGCCGTTGCCACCCACACCGCTGCCCCCGGCTCGCTGCGGCGCAACGCCGCGTCCACGCCTCAGGCCGCATCCTCGTTGCCGGACAAAGCATCAAAGCTCGGCCGACCTCTCCGGGCAAACTGCTGACCGTCGTCATCGAGGACACTCACACCTGCGTATGGCGCGCGGAATGAGACCAATGCCGCGTTCTTGAACACATCGAGCTTGGATCTGCCATGAACTCACGATTTTCGGTCGATCTCGACCACCTCGAGGAGATCATCGCCCGCCTGTCAGGGCTCGCCGGCTTCATCGGCGAACATCTCGATGAAATCGACGACCGGGTTGCCACTTTGACCGGCACTGGCTGGGAAAGCGTCGCCGCTCGGGCGTATGCCGAGGCACACACTCAATGGGTCACCGGCGCACGCGAATTCGTCGAAGGCGTCAGGGATATGAGCGATGCAGCGAAGGCTGCACACACGCGCTACACCCGTGCCGTCGATACCAATTACAAGATGTTCAACGGGGGGTAGCCCACCATGGGCGTACTGGTCATCGACTGGCAGACCTACTACGACGCCGCCAAGAAATGCCACAGCCTCGCGACCGACCTCCGTACCGCCGACAAACCGGTCCGCGATGCCGTCAAAGGTGAGTGCGCGGGGATGGCCGGTGACGCACCGGGCTGTGAGCAATGGGGTAGAGCCTACGACCGCGCCGCCCAGGAAACGATGCAGACCTGCACGAACCTGGCCGACGCACTCACCCACTTCGGCAACATGCTCTACGCCGCCGGATACAACTGGGCACTGGCCAACAAGTCCAACCCGATGCCCGACCGCCCCACCGCCACAGCGATGTCGGAATACAAGGTGTCGATCCCGACCTCAGTTGGAAGCAACGGCGACGGCGTGACTGAGGGCAACGGCAGCATCCCAGGCTTCTACGACGCCCTGGTCGGCAAGATCCAGGACGAGTTCGGCAGCAAGCTACCCAACGGCAACAAGGACAAGCTCGCCAAGGCCGCATCCACCTGGAAGACCTTCGCCGAACACCCCACCATCACCGGCACCCCCGCCCGAATCACCGCAATCAGCAACCTCTTCGACGACATCCAGGACAAGAAGGGCCTCGAAGCCCTCCTCGGACACCTCACCACACTGAACAGCGGTGCCACACAACTCGCTGCCGCATCCGTCAACCTCGCCGCGCCCATCGGCGAATACAGCGAAGCTACCGCCGACGTCCGCGATAAATTCAAGGAAGCGGTCACCAACGCCCTGATAGCGGCCGGAGCCACAGTCGTCATCGGGGTCGCAGCCTCCTGGATCACCGCTGCTCTCAGCAACGTCGCCGCGGGCGTCGGCGTTCTGGCGATCGCCGGCAACACTGCCCGAGTGCTCAAAAGCACCTACGACATCAGCAAGCTCATCAGGATCATCGGCGCCGCAGCCGCGGCAACAGGCACTGCCGCCTTTGTGGTCACAGCGTTCGACAAAGTCCCCAGCCTCACCGATATCGCCGTCAAACTCGGCGCCATTATCGCCATGAAGGTCTACATCGATGACGACGGAAACCCGGCAAGCGAAGGTGACACCTCTGGTGCTCCTTCGAGCGCGGTCACCGACGAGATGGCAAGAATGCTGCGAGAGGGCATCCATCCAGGCGAAGACTGTTCCGAGATCGCAGAACACTTGAAGAAGGTTGCCGCTGGAGCAGGTGAGATACTCAGAGTGGATCCCGCTCCCGGGCAAGAGGTAACCGTCGAAGAATATGGACAACGTGAACAATTTCTATACCACGAGGTCTATACGGATGGGAAGTACGTCTACGATCCGAGGCACAGTTCAAACCCAATACCTATCGAGCAATGGCGGAAGACTATTATGGGAGATAATCCCGGCGCTACTATCAAGAAGGTAGGGTAATGAATTCTGCTGACTTTATTACTCGATTGAAGCGGTACGGAGACCTGGAGTGGTATCGCCATGCAGGCGGCACCGGCGATGACGGCACTCCCACTCCACCACTTATCGTCTGGCGCTTTCCCGAACCCCGGCCCGCTCGTCTTGCCGAACTCTTGCACGAGGCCGCTGTCGCCGACAATAGAGAGATCGACTGGCTGTTCGACACCAACCGGCGAAACTGGGTGCTCGTACCTTCGCGAGTAATGGTCGAAAAAGAACGCAACGGACTGGCCACCGAAGCCCAAGCTGTAGACCTCCTGGTGAGAACGGATTTGGAGTTCTGTCGGCGTTCGGTACGCGATTTCGAGAGAATCATCGCAGTATTGGATCAATATTCTGGGAACTGACTCGTCGAGTTTGCGCCATCGAGGTCTGTGAGCGGCCTGACTGACTTCGTGTTACCCCCGGAGCGTGGCCGTGAGCTGGCGCCGTCGATACGGACCTATCGTCATCTGAGAGGACCACCCAAGTATGGCCGCACCAAGACCGACTCCGGCTACCGGACCGTCGTCCTGCCTCAGTTCGTCGTCGACACCCTGCGACGCGTCAAGGCCGAGGCCGTCGACAACGAGCTGGGCGTGGTCTTCCCGAACCGCGATGGCGGCATCTGGGACCCCCACAACTTCAACCGGCTGTGGCGCCACGCACAGCAACTCGGACACGCCAACGACTCCGTCACCAAACGCCACTACATCGACCAACCCACCAAAGCACACGACTTCACCGCGGCCCTAGGACGCCTAGCGGGATGAAAACGTGTCGTTTCCGTGTCGTTCGACCCCTGAAACGGACAAGACCAGGGTCGAACTGATACGTTCGCCCTGGTCACGGCTCCCCCATCTGGACTCGAACCAGAAACCTGCCGATTAACAGTCGGCTGCTCTGCCAATTGAGCTATAGGGGATTGTTCTCGGCGCCTCCGGCGGCTACCGGGCGGGCCGAGGAGAAACTTTAGCGTATCGCTGGGCGGGAGCCCAAATCGCGTCGCTACCTGCTGACTTGTCCCCGCTCGCCGGCGCGGCGGCAGCGGGGTATCCGGATCGACACGCGTATGGGGCGTCGGGCAGGATAGTAGCGGCGAACTGGCAACTGGGAGGAGCACATCGAGATGCTGCGGTTGATCATCGGCATTGCGGCCGGGTACGTACTCGGCAGCAAGGCCGGGCGGGCTCGCTATGAACAGATCAGCGCAGCGACCCGCGCGCTGACCGAGAGCCCGGTGACCCGCAAGCTCGTGCTCGTCGGCAGGCAGAAACTGGCGGACAAGCTCAGCACGCGCCCCCGCTTGGAGCCGATGGAACCGCTCGACGAGCGGACCACCGTCCTGGTGCCGCACGACCAGTTGCGGCGCTGACCTCGGCCGACCGGGAACGGCACGCGCTTCGCACAGCGCCCGGCACGGGTCGAATGTGCGCGGAATCACGCCGCCGCGCGCACCCCTACGCCCCGGTGGCGAAGTCGCCGTGGTTGCCCATCGCCTGAGTGAGCAGGCTCTTGCGATACTGCTCCAGCGCGACGAGGTCGCCGAAGAGGGCGAAATAGGCCTCCGGCTGTTCGGTCGACGACACCCGCTGCAACTTGGACTTGAGTTCGGCGATCTGCCTGCCGACCCAGGCCTCCTGCGTACGCGCCAGCACACCGGCGACGAAGCGCGGGATGTCCGTTTCGGACTTCACCGGCAGCGGCTCATTGGCCAGCTCCGACAGCAACGCGCGCGCGGTCAGGTCGTCGGTTCGATCGGCGACGGCGTTGACCCACTCGGCGCCGCCGAGCCCCGCCGCCGTGCCGCCCGCCGCGGCGATCAGCGTGCGAATCACCGCATAGGCGGGATGGGTGAAGGCTTCTGACTCGAGCGCGTCGAAACCCGCGCCGGCCATAGCTGGGTATTGGAGGGCCGCCGCCAGCACCTGTCGTTGCGGCAGCAGCGTGGGATCGTTCGGATTGGGCCGTGCGGCAGGATGTTCCGCGACCACTTCGCGCGGCGCGGGTGCGCGACCCGCCGTGGGGCGCCCGCCGCCGTTGCGATTGCGCTTGGCCTCCTCGCCGACGCGGCGCACGACGGTCTGGATGTCGTCCCAGCCGACCCAGCCGGCCAGTTTGGTGGCGTAGGCCTTGCGCAGCGCGTTGTCCTTGATCTGCGCGACCACCGGCACCGCACGGCGCAGCGCCTCCACCTGCCCCTCGGCGGTATCCAGGTTGTGGTCGGCCAGCAGCCCGCGAATCACGAACTCGTACAACGGGGTTCGGCGCGCGACCAAGTCCCGCACTGCGGCGTCGCCGGAATGTTGCCGTAGTTCACACGGGTCCTGCCCGTCCGGCGCGATGGCGATGTAGGTCTGGCCCGCAAGTTTCTGGTCGCCCGAAAAGGCTTTCAGCGCCGCGGCTTGGCCCGCGGCGTCGCCGTCGAAGGTGTAGATGATCTCGCCGCGCCAGAAATTGTCGTCCATCATCAGGCGGCGCAGCAGGGCCAGGTGCTCGTCGCCGAAGGCGGTGCCGCAGGACGCGACGGCGGTTTTCACACCGGCCAGATGCATCGCCATGACGTCGGTGTAGCCCTCGACCACGACCGCTTGGTGGCCCTTGGCGATCTCGCGCTTGGCGTGGTCGAGACCGAAGAGAACCTGAGACTTCTTGTACAGCAACGTCTCCGGCGTGTTGATGTACTTGCCGGGCATGGTGTCGTCGTCGAAGAGCTTGCGCGCGCCGAACCCGATGACGTCGCCGCCGAGGTTGCGGATCGGCCACAGCAGACGCCGGTGGAACCGGTCGATCGGGCCGCGCTGGCCCTGCCTGGACAGCCCGGCGGCCTCCAGCTCCTTGACGTCGAACCCCTTGCGCAGCAGGTGCTTGGTGAGCGCGTCCCACCCGGCGGGGGCGTAGCCGCAGCCGAACTGCTGGGCGGCGGCCGCGTCGAAGTTGCGATCGGTGAGGTATTTGCGCGCCGCCTCGGCGCCCGGCTCACGCAACTGGGCCATGTAGAACTCGTGCGCCGCCGCGTTCGCCGCGACCAACCGGGAGCGGGTGCCGCGATCGCGCTGCACCGAGGTGCCGCCGCCCTCGTAGTTGATCCGGTAGCCGACCCGGTCGGCCAGCTGCTCGACCGCCTCGACGAATCCGACGTGCTCGATCTTCTGCAGGAAAGCGAACACGTCGCCGCCCTCACCGCAGCCGAAGCAGTGGAACAGGCCGTGGTTGGGCCGCACGTGGAACGACGGCGACTTCTCGTCGTGGAACGGGCACAGGCCCTTCATGGAATCAGCGCCCGCGCGTTTCAGCGCGACGTACTCCCCCACCACGTCTTCGATCCGGACGCGTTCGCGTATTGCCGCGATATCGCGATCAGGAAGTCGTCCGGCCACGGGGGAGAGTCTAGGCGAACCGGGCGGCGCCGCGCCCGCGCGGCTCGTCCCACCCGGCGGCTGCCTCGCTTGTCCGGCCCGCCGCGTGCCGGCGACGGATTTCGACCGGCCTGCGTCCTTTATGCGGCGGCCTCTGCCGCGGCTCTGCCCCAGCACAACTGCGGACAAACTTCGTCCCGCCTGGCCCGTTATGCGGCTAGCTTGCGCTCGGCCCGGCGCGAGGCTGCACACGGACTTCGTCTGGTTGTGCCCGTCAGGCGCGCAGCTCGACGGCGACACGCTCGAGGCGGCTTTCGGTGTAGGAGGCGATCTGGTCGACGATGACGCGCACGCGGGCGGTGTCGTCGGTGGCCGCGTCCCAGAACGGCAGCAGCACCGGATCGAGGCCGTGCGGGGCGGTGGCCAGCAGCCGATCGGCCACCGCGAGGATGCGTTCACGCTGGGCGGCCTGCCGCAGCCGGTGCGCCGGGTCGGACATCACGTAGCGCAGCGCGACCGTCTTCAGCAACGCGACCTCGGCGGCGGCGATGCGCGGGACCTCCAAGTCGGCGGCGTAGCGGGACAGCGGTTGCGGACCGGCCACCGCCTTGGTCGCCATGATCGCGGCGGTGGCGAAGCGGCCGACGAGCTCGCTGGTGAGGCGTTTCAGCGCGACGGAGGCGGTAAACGTGCCGTCGTACCCGGACGCCGCCGCGACCACCGGCAGCTCCGACAGCCGCTGCGCCGCGGCGATCAGCTCGTCGGCCGCCAGCGAATGCTGGAACTGGCCGAGTGCCGCCAGCGCGTCCTGTTCGGCGGGGTCGGCCAGCGCACGCAGATCGATGCGGCCGGCGAGCACGCCGTCCTCCACGTCGTGCACCGAGTAGGCGACGTCGTCGGACCAGTCCATGATCTGGCATTCCAGGCTGCGCCGCCGGTCCGGCGCGCCCTTGCGGATCCACTCCAGACGCTCGGTGTCGACTTCGTACGCGCCGAATTTCGTGCCGGGACCCATTCGGCCCCATGGGTATTTGAGCGCCGCGTCCAACGCGGCGCGGGTGAGGTTGAGGCCTGCGCTCGTGCCGTCGGTCTCAAGCACTTTGGGTTCGAGACGGGTGAGGATGCGCAGGTTCTGCGCGTTTCCCTCGAACCCGCCGTAGGCGTCGGCGAAGGTGTCCAGCGCCGTCTCACCGTTGTGGCCGTAGGGTGGGTGGCCGATGTCGTGGGCTAGACCGGCCAGATCGACCAGGTCCGGATCGCAGCCGAGGCCGTCGGCGATGCTGCGGCCGATCTGGGCGACCTCGATCGAATGGGTGAGCCGGGTGCGCGGCGTGTCGCCATCGCGCGGGCCCATGACCTGGGTTTTGTCGGCCAGCCTGCGCAGCGCGGCGGAGTGCAGCACGCGGGCGCGGTCGCGGGCGAACTCGGTGCGGTGGCCGTTGTCGAACTCACTGCGCGGCGGGCCGAGGCCCGCGGTCTTGGCGCCCTCGACGACGAGGCGTTCGCGGTCGTGGTCGGTGTATCGGCCGCTCATCGAATCTCACTGTCCCGCCGTGTAGCTGAAGTCCGCCGAGAAGTGAGTGAGCTGGTACCACAGCAGCGCGCCGGTCTCCCTGGCTATGCCGTGTGCCTGGGATTCGCGAGTGTAGACGGCCGGACCGGTCCTGGTCGGCGCCGTCCACGCGGCCAAGCCCTCGTCCCGGGCCATGGTGCGGGTGCGTAGTGAATGCCACGGATCGCTGACCAGCACCGCCGAGGACATCTCCCGCGCCCGCATCGCCGTCGCGACCGCCTCGACGCTGCGCAGCGTGTCCGAGCCGGTCTCCACCGCCAGGATCTTGTCGCTCGGCACACCGCGCGCCTGCAAGTAGTTCTTGCCCGAGGCCGCTTCGGTGAACAGGTCGCCCTCCTGCTTGCCGCCCACGGTGATCACGCGTGGGGCGACACCGGCGCGGAACAGCCGGTAGGCCCGGTCCAGCCGCGCTTCGAACACCGAGGACGGCGTCCCGGAATATTGCGCCGCGCCGAGGACGACGATCGCGTCGGCTTTCGTGTAGTCATCGATGCGCGCGACCTGCCATACCCGAAACGCCGTTCCGCCGACCAGTACCGCCGCCATCACGACCGACCCGACGGCCAGTCGCCGCGACCAGCGCAGCAATCCCGCGCCGAAGCCGCGCGGCCGGGCCGGATCGGGAGCTCGAGCAGCTCGGGTGCGCATCGTTGGCAAATCCACTCCCCAAGTCTGCCAGGAGCGGTGCCGGAGCCCAGGACGGCTGACACCGTTCGTGCCGAGCCCCGCACGGCTCGCCGAACTTCTCGCTCGGAACTACCAGCCTCTGGCTCGCCAGTCGGCAAGGTGGGGACGTTCGGTTCCGAGCGTGGTGTCGTCGCCGTGTCCGGGATAGACCGCGGTGTTGTCGGGGTAGCGGTCGAAGAGTTTGGTTGTGACGTCCGTGAAGAGGGAGGTGAAGTCCTCCCGGGAAGTGGTGCGGCCGACGCCGCCGGGGAACAGGGAGTCGCCGGTGAACAGGTGGGTGCGATCGGCGTCGTCGGTGAGAGCGAGGACGATCGAGCCGGGTGTGTGACCGCGCACATGGATGACCTCGAAGACCAGGTCGCCGATCCGGATGACGTCGCTGTCGGTGAGCAGCCGGTCCGGGCGGACCGGGAGCGAGTCGGCGTCCAGCGGGTGGGCCGCGGTCGGGGCACCGGTGGCGGCGACGGTCTCCTGCAACGCCATCCAGTGGTCCCGGTGCTGGTGCGTGGTGACGATCAGCTGGACCTGTCCGGGCACTTCCTGCTCGACCAGGACGGTGAGGCGCGGCGCCTCGTTGGCGGCGTCGATGAGTACAGCGGCGCCGGTGTTCGCGCACTGCACCAGGTAGCAGTTGTTGTCCATGTGGCCGACGGACATCTTGACGATGCGGGCGCCGGGGACGTCGCGCTGCTGCGGGTTCGAGTCCGGCGACACATGGCCGGTGTACGGGCGATCGATGGTGATCACGAAACGATGCTAGCGAGTTAGATTCGTGCCATGGCACTGCCGCCGCGGAATCGCCTCGCTCGCCGGCTCGTGATCGGCGTGGCGCTGGCCGCCATCGCCCTGTTCGGCGGCGGGACGGTCGCGGCGGAACCGCCGCTGCGGATGAACACCTATGTCGAGGACCCGGCCGATGCGCTCGACGACGTCCAACGTGACCGGGTGCGCGTTTCGGTCGATCAGCTCTACGCCGACCAGCAGATCCGGCTGTGGGTGGTGTACGTGCGCGACTTCGACGGCCTCGACCCGGGGGACTGGGCCCGGCGCACCGCGTCGATATCCGGGTTCGGTGAGCGGGATCTGCTGCTCGCGGTCGCCACCCAGGATCGCGCGTACTGGCTCGAGGGCGAAGTGCCCAGCGGCGTGAGCGATGCCGAACTCGACGGCATCTTGATCGGTGCGGTCGAACCCGCCCTGCGCGACGGGCGTTGGGCCGACGCCGGGATCGCGGCGGCCGATGGTCTGGACGCGGCGTTGCGCGGCGGCGCCGTGAGCGTCCGGGCCCTGCTGGTCATCGGTGTGCTGATCGTCCTCGTGGCCGGTGGGCTGCTCTGGTATGCGCGCAAGCGCCGCCGGGAACGATCCGAAGCCGAACTGGCGGCCGCTCGGGAACTGGACCCGGAGAACACGACGGCGCTGTCGGCGCTGTCGCTGGAGGCATTGCAGGCCCGATCGCGGGAGGCGCTGGTCGAGATCGACAACGCGGTCCGTACCAGCGGCGAGGAACTGGACGTGGCGACTGCGGAGTTCGGCGTCACCGCCACCACTCCCTTCCGCACCGCGCTCGAGCACGCGAGAGCCGCCGCGGCCGAGGCTTTCGCGATCCGGCAGCGCCTCGACGACGCCATTCCCGAGACACCGGAGCAACAGCGTGCACTGCTGATCGAGCTGATCAGCACAGTCGGGCGCGCCGACCGGGAACTCGACGCGCAGGTCGCCGAGTTCGACGCGATGCGCGATCTGCTCCTGCGCGCCACGGAGCGGTTGGACGCGCTCACCAGGGATATCGTCGACGTAACCGCCCGCTTTCCCGGCTCCGAAGCCGAGCTGCACCGGCTCGCCGCCGCCCATCCGGCCGGCGCCCTCGCGCCGATCCACGACAACGTGCGGATGGCACGCGAACGGATCGCCTTCGCGGAGCAGAACATCGACGCGGGGCGTGCCGCGCTCGGGCATCCGGTGGGCGAACAGGGCGGCGCGGTCGCCGCCATTCGCTCCGCCGAGGCCGCGATCGGCCAGGCCCGCGCCCTGCTCGACGCGGTGGACAACGCGGCGACCACCATTCAGCAGGCCCGCGACGGACTGCCCGGCGTGCTGCACGAACTGCGCCGCGACATCGCCGCCACCACCGAGCTGTCCGCACACGGCGGGCCCGAACTGACCGCCGCCCGCGCCGCCGCGCAATCCGCTCTCGACAAGGCGGCCTCCGCGGCGGACACCGACCCGCTGAGCGCCTTCCATGACGCGGTGAACGCCGACGCCGATCTCGACCGCGCCCTCGCGGCCGCCACGGATCGCAAACTCATCGCCGAGGACCTGCGGCGCAGACTCGACCGCGCGCTCACCGACGCCCGCGCGCGGATCGGTTCGGCCGCCGACTACATCACCACCCGCCGCGGCGGGATCGACGCCGAGGCGCGCACCCGGCTGTCAGAGGCACAGCGCCATCTCGACGAGGCGCAGCGGTTGGCGTCGAGCGACCAGACCGAGGCGCTCCGGCACGCGCAGGCGGCGGCGGATCTGAGCGGACGCGCGCTGCAAGCGGCCCAGACCAGCGTGCGGGCATGGGAGAGCACCCCGGCTCCGTCCGGCAGCGCGCACGCGGGGGCGGTACTCGGCGGCATACTGCTCGAAGCGCTGCTGCGCGGGGCAGCCAGCGGAGCACGACACTCCGGAGGCGGCTGGAGCCCGGCTTCATACGGCGGCTCGACCGGCTCTCGGCGGATCGGCCGCGGCGGAAGATTTTGACCTTGCCCCTGTCACCGTGTGAGGCAATAGACCAGAACGCGTCATGTTCAGTATCGGAGATTTCGCCAGACACGGACGGGTGTCGGTGCGCATGCTGCGCCACTACGACGCGATCGGGCTACTGCGCCCGGATCGGGTCGACGCCACCAGCGGCTACCGCTATGACGAGGCGGGGCAGCTGGCCCGGCTCAATCGCATCGTCGCCCTGAAGGATCTCGGCTTCACCTTGGAACAGGTACGCCGATCCTGGACGAGCGGGTGGGCGGTGCCGAGCTGCGCGGCATGCTCACGCTCCGTCGCGCCGAGCTCGAGCAACGCATCGCGAGCGACCGCGCCCGTTTGGTCCAAGTCGAGACGAGGCTCCGCATCATCGAGAAGGAGGGCGCCATGCCTGCTCACGATGTGATGATCAAATCCGTTCCCGCCGTCCGGGTTGCCGAATTGACGGCTATCGCGGCCGATTTCGAGCCCGAGTCGATCGGTCCGGTGATCGACCCGCTGTTCGACGACCTGTACACGCGGCTGGAACGCGCGGGGGTCACGCCGGCCGGCGCCGGTATCGCCTACTACGAGGAACGCGGCGACGGCACCGTTCTCGTCCACGCCGCGATGCAGGTCGACCTGGACCCGGACGGCGAGCACGACTTCACCGTGGTCGACCTGCCCGCGATCGACCGGGCCGCGACGGTGGTGCACCGCGGCAGCATGGACCTGGTCCTGGAACCCTGGCAGGCGCTCGCGCGCTGGATCGACGAGAACGGCTATCGCCTCGTCGGTCCCAGCCGGGAGGTGACCCTGGTCTACACCGAGGACCCGGCAGGCTGGGTCACCGAGCTGCAAGAGCCCATCCAGCCGAAATAGAGCCGACCCGGTAGCTCGGAGCGGCTGCGCTCCCTGTCGCTCAGCGGACGCAGACGGCCGATAGCGCGGTCAGTTCAGCCCGCACGGCCGCGAGCAGACCGTCGGCGTGCGCACCGCCGCCGAGCACGCCGACGGTCAGCTCGCGCGCGAAGGTGTACACGAGGAAGGTGACTGCGGCCGAGGCACCCGCGGAAGGGCGGGCATGGGCGGAGAGATAGACGATCTCGTAGTCCGTCAGATCGATGGTGGACGGTGTTCGGAAAGCAGGGACGACGCCGGTGTTGGTCACGGCGATATGCCCGGCGAGGGAGTGGCTCCTCGTCGTGCCGTAGAAATCCGGAAAATGCAGAACGGACTGCTGCACGATGCCTTCGGACAGATCGTGCGCCAGGCGAGCCGAAATGCGCTGTGCCAGTTCGACAAGGCTTGCGGCCGGATCCACCCGCGCCGCGAACGAAGCCAGCCCGGCCATATTGGTGCCGGCCGAAGCAGCGATCTGCGGTCGCATGCGCGTGCGCAGATCCACGGGATACAGACAACCCAGCGGGATCGCGCCGCCCGCGGTCTCGCGTGCGCACGCCCGGAGCAATGCGCCGGTGAGCAGTCCGTTCATCGGCACACCTGCGGTGCGCCCGAGCCCAACGATCCGCGCGGTGGCGTCGGCGTCCAGCCGCACGCGTCGTGGGCGCGCCACGGTGCTCGGGCCGGGCCGCGCGCTGTCGGCAGGCGCGTCCCTTGCCTCCGGCGTGAGGGGCTTGGTCACATCCTCGAATCCGGACGCCGCGCCCCTGGCGATGCCGCGTGCCGCGACGTACCACTCCAATGATCGGGGAAGATCTTGTGGCACAACAGTTATCGGTACCCGCTCGACGATGTCGGTGTAGTACGCCCACAATCGCGTCAGGAGTTCGACGCAATGCCCGGCGTCGGCGACGCTGTGGTGGACGAAGAGCGTGACACGCCAGCGCTCCGCGCCCGAGTAGACGACGTCCAGATACGCCAACTGGGCCGCGGGGTCCACCACGGGAACATCGACCTCCGCCACGTCACCCTCGCGCACCGAAGCCTCTGTCCATGGCCGTTCCTCTGGACGCAGCAGATATCCCTGTCCCGCAGCGTCTTCCACGATGCGGCAACCAACCACCGGATAGGCGCGCCGCAACGTCGCGAACGCCTCCCGCAGCACCGCGGGGTCGAGCGCTCCACGCACCGACACCGACCGGCCCGTGTAGGTGCCGTGCCGCACGAACCGCTGCTCCGAGGGCGCCAGCACCCGGACCAGATCCTCCTCATCCCATGACACCCCGCAAGGGTGCGGCACCGTCGGCACGTGCGCAAACCGACCGGGCGCCACGGATGCGGAAGACTACCGGTATGAGTCTCGCGGCACATCTGGAGGACATCGGCCTGCCGTCGGTCGAAGAACAGCTCGCCCACCCCACGGTCGTGGGTATCGCGGAGGGCACTTTGTCCGAATCGGTCTTCCGATCCTGGTTGGAGCAGGACTATCTGTTCCTGCTCGACTACGTCCGGGTGTTCGCCCGCCTCGCCTGGCAGGCACCGGCGGACCACCTCGGCGACTTGGTCGACCTCGCGCACGCCACCTACCACGAGGAGCTGTCGCTGCACCGCTCGCTGGCCGCGGAGTTCGGGGCCGATCTCGATGGGGCCGTCAAAGGCGCACCGTGCGCCGCCTATACGGCGTTCCTCCTGGATTCCGCCGCGTCCTATAGCGAGGGCCTCGCCGCCCTCTACCCATGCATGTGGGGGTACTCGACACTCGGAGCGCGGCTGGCCCAGAACCCGCCCGCCGAGCCGCGCTATCACCGCTGGGTCGACACCTATGCCGATCCCGGATTCGCCGCCCTCACCCGTCGCTGCGCGCAGATGCTCGACGAGTCCGGTGCCGATCCGGCACGCGCGGAAGCACTGTTCCGAGAAGGGATGCGGCACGAACTCGCATTCTGGGACGTTCCGCACTGACGCGGCGACCAACCCTCGCAAACCGACTCCGTGGACCTACGCCGGCAGCTCATTCCGACACCGATCGGAATCATCGTGCGCAAGAACGCTTGCCGAACGACAACGCCCCGTGGCCGATGCCGGCCACGGGGCGGACGTCAGGCGAACTCAGGCGCCGATCAGGTGCTGGGCCAGGTAGCCCTCCACCTTGTCCAGGGCGATGCGCTCCTGGGTCATCGAGTCGCGCTCTCGGATGGTCACCGCCTGATCGTCGAGCGTTTCGAAGTCGACGGTGACGCAGAACGGCGTGCCGATCTCGTCCTGACGACGGTAACGGCGACCGATGGCGCCCGCGTCGTCGAACTCCACATTCCAGTTCTTGCGCAGCCGCGCCGCGAGGTCTTTCGCCTTCGGCGTCAGATCGGCGTTGCGCGACAGCGGAAGCACCGCCGCCTTCACCGGGGCGAGACGGCGATCGAGACGCAACACCGTGCGGGTATCCACCCCGCCCTTGGCGTTCGGCGCCTCGTCCTCGGCGTAGGCGTCGACCAGGAACGCCATCAGCGAGCGGGTCAGGCCCGCGGCCGGCTCGATGACGTACGGGATGTAGCGCTCGTTGGTGGTCTGGTCGAAGAAGCTCAGCTCGGTGCCGGAGTGCTCGGAGTGCGTCTTCAGGTCGAAGTCGGTGCGGTTGGCGATGCCCTCCAGCTCACCCCACTCGTTGCCTTGGAAGCCGAAGCGGTACTCGATGTCGGTGGTGCCCGCCGAGTAGTGCGAGAGCTTGTCCTTCGGGTGCACGAACAGCCGCAGGTTCTCGGGGGTGATGCCGAGGTCGGTGTACCAGGAGAGCCGAGTCTCGATCCAGTACTTGTACCACTCCTCATCCTCGCCCGGCTTGACGAAGTACTCCATCTCCATCTGCTCGAACTCGCGGGTGCGGAAGATGAAGTTGCCGGGGGTGATCTCGTTGCGGAAGCTCTTGCCGATCTGCGCGATACCGAACGGCGGCTTCTTGCGCGCGGTGGTCATCACGTTGGCGAAGTTCACGAAGATGCCCTGCGCGGTTTCCGGGCGCAGGTAGTGCAGGCCCTCATCGGACTCGATCGGGCCGAGGAACGTTCTGAGCATCATGTTGAAGTCACGCGGCTCGGTCCAGCGGCCGACGGTGCCGCAGTTCGGGCAGGCGACAAGCTCCATCGAGACCGCGTCCGGGTCATCGAGCTTGTTCTTCAGCGCGTAGGCCTCCTGCAGGTGGTCCTGCCGGAAGCGGTGGTGGCAGTTGAGGCATTCGACCAGCGGGTCGTTGAACACGCCGACGTGGCCGGAGGCGACCCACACCTGGCGCGGCAGGATCACCGAGGAGTCGAGGCCGACGACGTCCTCGCGGCTGGTGACCATGGCACGCCACCACTGCTTCTTGATGTTCTCCTTGAGCTCGACGCCCAGCGGACCGTAGTCCCATGCCGACTTGGTGCCTCCGTAGATCTCACCGCACGGGTACACCAGACCCCGGCGCTTGGCGAGGTTGGCAACGGTGTCCACCTTCGACTTGGGTGCCACGCGAGAATTCTCCATCCACTGCGAGTCGGATTGTTGATTTGCACCAACACAATAGTTTTACGTCGGCGCTGCGATTGTGCCCAGCCTATCGGCACTGCGATGGCCGGTTTCAACCGCACGGTACCCGCGCGCCCGTTTGACATGCGCACCTGTGCATATGCAAACTGGTAATGCTTTCCATTAAGGAGTTGGTGACATGACTGCCGAGACCGCCGCGGCGCCGCCGCACAATCCGTATCGGTCACCGGGCCCGGCGCCGGTTCCCGCGCGGGCCGTGCTGGAGGACGCGGGTGAGTTGTTACGGGCGCTGGCAGCGCCGGTTCGTATTGCTATCGTGCTGCAGTTGCGCGAGTCGCCGCGCTGTGTGCACGAATTGGTCGACGCCCTCGGTGTCACCCAACCATTGGTCAGTCAGCATCTGCGTATCCTCAAGGCCGCTGGCGTCGTGCACGGGGAGCGGTCGGGTCGCGAGGTGCTCTACGAACTCGTCGACGACCATCTGGCGCACATCGTCGTCGACGCCGTCGCACACGCCGAGGAAGGGTGATTCGTGCCAGAGAACACGGCCGCTCCGCAGAAACCGGTCGGCATCCGCAGCACCAGGCAGCGCAGCGCCATCGCCGCGCTGCTCGGGGACATCGACGAGTTCCGCTCCGCCCAGGAGCTACACGACGAGCTGCGCAAACGTGGTGAGGGCATCGGCCTGACCACGGTCTACCGGACGCTGCAGTCGCTGGCCGACGCGGGCATGGTGGATGTGCTGCGCACCGACTCCGGTGAATCGGTCTACCGCCAGTGCTCCACCGGCCACCATCACCACCTGGTCTGCCGGCACTGCGGCCGCACCGTCGAGGTGGAGGGCCCGACCGTCGAGGCCTGGGCCGAGGCGATCGCATGCGAGCACGGCTTCACCGAGATCAGCCACACCCTCGAGGTGTTCGGCACCTGCACGTCCTGCGTCGCGGCGCGGCGACGGACTTGATCGACCGCGCTCCGCTGTAGCCCGCTCGGCAGCGCCGGGTGCCGGATCCGAGTTCCCGGCCTGCCTATGACCGCTGACGGATACCGACGAAGGAGGGCCGCCTCGGACGAGGACGGCCCTCCGCTGTCTCGGGGTCGGCGAGTTCAGCCCACCAGGACCGGATTCCGCGCCGAGTCCTGCGTCTCGGCGGAACGACCGCGCAGCGCGCCGACGCCGAGCAGCGCGAGTGCGACCGCCCCCCAGACCAGCAGCACCAAGAGCGGACCAGCCGCGGCGGTGCCGTCGAAGAACGCGACCGAGCGCAGCAGTGAGGCGGCCGCGCCCGGCGGCAGCAGCTGGCCGATCGCGCCCCACGGCTGCGGCAGCAACTCCGGCGCCGACGTGGCCGCGGAGAACGGGTTGCCGATCAGCAACATGGTGAGTGCGGCGATGCCGACACCCGCGGTGCCGATCACGGTGGCGAGCCCGGCCACCGAACCGGCGACCGCGAACGAGACCAGCCCGGCGACCGAGGCGAGCACCAGATAGGACCCCGGCACCAGCGACATCCAGCCCTGGACGATCGCCATGCTCAGCAGCCCACCCGCGAGACCGAAGGTGACCAGTCCGATCACCTTGCCGCCGACCGCGGGGATGAGCAGCGCGAGCAGCACACCCGCCGCGATGCCGGACATCACCAGCGGCAGCACCATCGCACCGAACGCGGTGCCGCGCGGGTCATCCGAGTCGGCGGGCACCACGTCCTCCACGCGGGCCCCGGGCGCGCCCGACAGCTGCTGCCCGATCTGGGTCAGCTGCTGCGCGACGGCGGGACTCGCGCCGGAGGCGATCAGCACCCGCGGCGGGCCGTCGCCGGTGACGATCGCCCCATAGACCTCCCGGTCCGCGATCGCGGCGCGGGCGGCCGCCTCGTCCGCGGCCGCGGTGATCTCGAAGGCGTCCGGACTGTGCTCGGCGAGCTTGCCGGACACCATCCCGGCTTGCGGGCCGGTGACGGCCAGCGGCAGGTCGCGCGGCGCGATATTCGCGGCGGGCCAGGCGAACGCGATCAGCATCAATGCCTGGAGCAGGGCGGCGCCGAGGCCGAGAGCGAACGCCCGCTGCATGGTATTCATGACCATCTCCCATAAATCGAATGCTCGTTCTTTTAGCTGCCACCACCGTTGCACGCAGGCCCGAAAGTTGTCAAGAACGGACATTCGTTTTATTTTGGAACCATGCCACGAGTCAGCGAAGAGCACTTGGAACGCCGCAGGCAGCAGATTCTGGACGCCGCCCGGAAGTGCTTCGCCAGCAAGGGCTTCCACGAAACCTCCATGCAGGACGTGTTCGCGGAGTCGGGTCTGTCGGCCGGTGCCGTCTACCGGTACTTCAAAAGCAAGGACGAGCTGATCGCCGCTCTGGCCACCCAGACGACGGTGTCCCTGCGCGTGGCGATGGACCAAGCGATCCGACGCGATCCGCTCCCCACGCCCGCCGAACTGATCACGGCGATCGCCGAGGAGGTCGTGCGCCGCAGCGGACCCGACGGGCCGGTGCGGCTGGCGCCACAGGCTTGGGCGCTGGCGCTGGTGAATCCCGAGGCGGGCGCCATGGTCCGCGAAACGATGTTCGCGATGCGGGCGATGTGGGTCATCTACGTGCAGCGCATGTGCGAGCAGGGCTGGCTACCGGCGGACGCCGACGTCGATGCCGTGGCGAAGGCGATCATCGGGTTCCTGCCCGGCTTCATCCTCCAGCACCTCATCCTCGGCGATTTGGACCCGGAGACGCTGGCGCGCGGCGTGCGGACGCTCCTCCCCTACGGGGAAACGGCTGGCGAAAGCGGGTGAGTCGTGGGGCTCAGGGCAGCAGTCCCTGCCTGGCACGGCCGGCGTTGGACAACACGAGCAGCAGCATCGTGGTCAGCGCCTGGTCGTCCAGGCCCGCGGCGGGGAAGGTGTAGCGCAGGATGACGTCGGCGAGCTTGCCGTGGCCGATCACGGTGAGCGAGCCGAACTGCAACGCGTTATTGCGCTCGGCGACGCGCTTGTGCAGCTGCGGCTTCAGTGGGCGGTCCCAGGCCAGCACGCAGGTCAAGGTCAGCACGTCCAGGCCGGGCGCGAGATTCACCGCACGCAGCGAACACAGCGCGCCCTCGTACTCATATCCGAGCGATCCTTCGGGGTCCACGCGCACGGCGATGCCATAGCGCGACAGGCATGCTCCGGCGCGTGCCTGTAGCTCCTGGTGCGGGGTCACCGCTGCGTCCATGTCCGCGCCGCCGTTCACTTGGTGCCGCCGAAACGGCGGTCGCGCGACGCGTACTCCACGCACGCCTCCCACAAATTGCGCCGATCGAAATCCGGGAACAGCGTGTGCTGGTAGACGTATTCGGCGTACGCCGACTGCCAGATGAGGAAGTTGGAGCTGCGGAACTCGCCCGACGGGCGCAGGAACAGATCCACGTCCGGCATGTCGGGCTCGTCCAGGTATTTCGCCAGCGTCGCCTCGGTGACTTTCTCCGGATCGATTTCCCCCGCCGCCACCCGGCGCGCGACCTCCCTTGCGGCGTCGGCGATTTCGGCACGTCCGCCGTAGTTGACGCACATGGTCAGAGTCATCACCGTGTTGTTCTTGGTGAGTTCCTCGGCGATCTCCAATTCCTTGATCACGCTGCGCCACAGGCGCGGCCTGCGACCGGCCCAGCGCACGCGCACGCCCATCTCGTTCATCTCGTCGCGGCGGCGGCGGATCACGTCGCGGTTGAAGCCCATGAGGAAGCGCACTTCCTCGGGGCTGCGCCGCCAGTTCTCGGTGGAGAAGGCGTAGGCCGACAACCACTTCACACCGATCTCGATGCAGCCCTCGACGGTGTCCATCAGCACCGCCTCGCCGCGCTCGTGCCCCGCGGTGCGCGGCAACCCGCGCTCTTGGGCCCAGCGGCCATTGCCGTCCATCACCAGCGCGACGTGATTGGGCACCAGTTCCGGCGGCAGCTGCGGCGGCCGAGCTCCGGACGGATGCGGCGAGGGCAGACGGACGGCGTCGGCGATTTTCGGCTCGGTCGCGGTAGCGGAGTCTCGGCGGAGGATCACGGCCTCCATCCTGCCTGATCGCCCCCGCTGACCCTACTGCCGCGTTGCTTCCTGACGAATTCCACGGTTCGCACCGGCAACGGTGATTTATTCTTGTCCTGATCGTGATACTGGGGAGGGGTTTCTCGAACGTGACCGATTTACCAGGCACCGGGACCGCGGCCGGTTTCCGGGCCACTCGCGAATTACTCGGACTTCCGGTCCCCTGGTGCGCGCGGTTCTTCGCGGTCGCCGAGCGCACCGTCGAGCGGTGGGAGAAGGGGGCCTTCCAGATCCCGGACGTCGTCGCCCGCGATCTCGCCGCCATCGCGGAGGAGACCGAGCAGGTGATCGAGGCCATGGTCGAGGCCATCGACACCGGGGAGATCTCGCCTCGGTTGCACACCTACCGAACCAACGACGACTACAGCAAGCATGAGCCCGACACCCGCTTCCCGGCCACCTGGCACCGCGCGGTGTGCGCCCGGGTCATGATCGAGCTGCCCCAGGTAGAGCTTCAATTCGTGGAGTAGGCGGCTGCCTCGCCTCCGCTCGGCCCGGCGCGGGCTGGGGACGGACTCCGTCCGGCAGCGCCTCTACTGCGGCTACCTCAGCCTCCGCCCAGCCCGACGCCGGCTGACGACGGACTCCGTCCGGCAGCGCCCTTTTCTGCGCGGACCGCTCGATCAGCGGCAGGGTGCGCAGCTGACGCTCCAGATGCCACTGCAGATGCGCCGCGACCAGCCCGCTCGCCTGTTTGCGTACCGTTTCGGGCACCGTCTCGACGTACTCCCACTCCCCGCGCCGCAGCGCGACCAGCAGGTCGAGCACGCCCGGTGCGGGTGTCGCCGCGCCCGGCGGACGGCAGTGCACGCATACCGCGCCACCGGCCGCGACGTGGAACGCCCGATGCGGACCCGGCGTCGCGCACTTGGCGCACTCGTCCAGTGCGGGGGCCCACCCCGCGAAACCCATGGCCCGCAAGAGGAATGCGTCCAGGATCAGTTCATGCGGCCGCTGCTTGGCCGCGATAGCGCGCAGGGCGCTCGCGGTGAGCGCGTGTAGCCGGGGCGCGGGCGCGCGCTCCTCGCCGGCCAGCCGTTCGGCGGTTTCCAGTACGGCGCACGCGGTGGTGTAACGCCCGTAGTCGTCGATGATGTCGGCGGCGAACGACTCCATCGTGTGCACCTGGGTGACGGTGTCGAGCGTGCGTCCCGGATGCAACTGCACGTCGATATAGGAGAACGGCTCCAACCGGGCCCCGAACCGCGATTTGGTGCGCCGCACCCCTTTGGCGACCGCGCGCACCAGGCCGTGCTGGCGGGTGAGCAGCGTGACGATGCGATCCGCCTCGCCCAGCTTGTGCTGGCGCACCACTACCGCCTCGTCCCGATACAAACGCACAGGCCGAGTCTAATTGCAGCGCCTGCGGCGCTGTGTGTTCGCGGCCCACCTGTGGCTCGCGTTCGAGCGACCGCCGCTGGCGACTGCGGACGCGGCGGCCACTCGGACGCGAACCGGGCCGCGAACGGCAATGCTCGGTCTCGCTCCGCTCGAAAGCGGGAGTCGGGCCGATACGGTTGCGTGCGGAGTAAACCGCGAGACCTCGAAGTTCGCCGCTCAGCCGGGTGCCTGCTCAGCCAAGGTGTCAGCAGCGGGGCATCAACGCCGGGCTGAGGCCGACCACCAATGGTCCGGTCGCCGGTTGTCAAAGCTGGTCACGCCGGGCACTGCCGGGCCGATTCAGCCGGTGCGGATAAGTCCGGAGATCAGTAGAAGTACTGACTGCTGGGCCTGCGCGCGGGCGGTGTCCGGGTCGTCGGCGTGCGCGACGATCAATGCGGCCTCGCTGATCACGCTGACAACAAGCTGGGCCAGCACGGGGATCGGGGCGTCGGCGATCAACCCGGCTTCGCGGGCGCGCTCGAGCTGGGCGGTGATCAGCCCGAGGCCGTGGGCCGATTCGAATTCGCGCCAAGCCTGCCAACCGAGCACGGCGGGGGCGTCGGTGAGCGCGATCCGCAACATCGCAGGCCGCTGGCAGATCTCCAGGAAGAGACCGAGCCCCGCCGTCATACCGGCCATCACATCGCCGGAATCTACTGCGGCGATGGCATTTTCGATCTCCTTGGTCGTCTCGACCTCGATCTGCTCCAGCACCGCGAGGAAAAGGCCGCGCTTGTCACCGTAGTGGTGGTGCAGCGCGCCACGGGTGACCCCCGCCTCGGTGACCAGCTCTTCGGCCGAGGTTCCCGCGAAGCCGCGCTCGGTGAACAGGCGGCGTCCGGCCTGTTCGAGCGCGGCTCTGGTGGCGCGAGATCGGTCTTCCTGGCTACGGCGTGGCATGCAGCCGAGTGAACTCCAGAATCGATTCGGCGAGCAACTCGGGCTGGTCCTCCGGCAGGAAGGTGTAGGAGTCGTCGATGAGCGTCAGCGTCACGTTCGGCAGGTCGCGGGCGAGACGTTCGGCGAAGGACACCGGGAACAGGCGGTCCTCGCGCGCCCAGGCCAGCAGGACCGGGATGTCGACGCCGGCGAAGTGCCGCGCGGCTTCGAGGGTGTACCGGCGATGCGCGGATTTCAGGAAGCGGCGCAGGTCTTTCCGGATCGCGGCCGAATTGCGGCTCGGCAGCAGATAGGAGTCGGTGATCTCCGGCGGCACCGGCCGCTTGGTGACCCAGCCGAAGGCCATCGGCAGGCGATGCAGTGCCCGGATGCGCATCACCTCGGTCAGCAAGCGGAGCGACCCGGGGATCTTCGCCAGCAGCGGGAGCGCCGTGAACGGCTGCGGCAGGAAGCCCTCGTAGCTGTCCACCGAGGCGAGCACGACGCGGCCGATCCTGGAGCGGTCGCGGGTCAGCAACACCTGGGTGATCGCTCCGCCGGTGTCATTGGCCACCAGCGTGACGTCGGTGAGGTCGAGGCGCTCGAGAAACGCGGCGATCAGATCGGCGACGCCGACCGGGGTCAGCTCGGCGGCGGGGACCGGAATCTCGTGCGAGCCGAGCGGCCAGTCCGGCGTCAGGCAGCGATATCCGGCGGCGGCGATCGCGGGTACCACCTTGCGCCACAGGTCGGCGTTGACGAGCAGGCCGTGCACGAAGACGACCGGAGCGCCCTCCCCGGCCTCGTGGTAGCGGATGCGGCCGCCGGGCAAGTCCACCTCGTAGATGCGGCCTAGTGCTGTGCTGGTTGCCATGGGTCCTCCCAGTCGTCTCGGGTCCTGGCCACTTTTACATACATACGGTATGTATGTCTATCCTACCCAGGGTGGATTTCGCACCCTCGATATGGACGGTTGACCAAAGCGGCGGTTACGGTTGCCGAAACACGACGAGACGGAGCTCAGATGACGGTGTCCGATCCGACCCGCCTCCCGCCCGATACACGGGAGCTGGGGCTGGCCGAACTGGCTGCCGCGATCGCGAGCGGCGCGATCACCTCGACCGCGGCGGTCAGCGGCGCACTCGACCGGATCGAGGCGGCGCAATCCACGCTCAACGCTTTCCGGATCGTGCGCCGCGAACGGGCGCTGGCCGAGGCCACCGAGGCCGACCGGCGGCTGGCCGCCGGGGAACGGCTACCGCTGCTGGGCGTGCCCATCGCGGTGAAGGACGACACCGACATCGCGGGTGAGCCGACCGCCTTCGGCTGCGGCGGCGAGTTCGCGCCGAAAACCGAAGACGCCGAAACGGTCCGGCGGCTGCGCGCGGCGGGCGCGGTGATCGTCGGCAAGACCAACACCTGCGAACTCGGCCAGTGGCCGTTCACCAGCGCCGCCTCCTTCGGCCACACCCGCAATCCTTGGGACCGCACGCGGACGCCCGGTGGATCCTCCGGCGGGTCGGCGGCGGCCGTCGCGGCCGGTTTGGTCCCCGCCGCATTGGGTTCCGACGGGGCGGGATCGATCCGCATTCCGTCCGCCTGGACCAACCTGGTCGGCATCAAGCCGCAGCGCGGGCGGATCTCCACCTGGCCGGAAGGCGAACTGTTCTACGGGCTCACTGTGAACGGGCCGCTGGCGCGAACCGTCGCGGACGCGGCGCTACTGCTGGACTCGGCCGCCGGTCCGCACAGCGGCGATCTGCACAGGCCCGCCCCGATCACCGCCTCGGACGCCGTCGGCCGCGACCCCGGCCGGTTGCGGATCGCGCTGTCGCTGCGAATTCCGTTCACCGCGACCAAGACTGCTCTCGATCCCGAGGTCGAGCAAGCGGTCCGGAGCACCGCCGACACCCTGCGCAAGCTCGGACACGCGGTGACCGTGGCCGACCTGCACTACGGCATCATGATCGGCGCCTCATTCCTGCCGCGTTCGCTGGCGGGCATCCGGCGTGTGTACAACCGGATGCCCGGGCTCGAGGTCGACCCGCGCACCACCGCCAACGCCCGGATCGGCCGTGTGCTCGAGGGCCCCGCCCTCTACGCCGCGCGCCAACTGGAACCCTTGCTGCACAATCGAATCGGCCACTTCTTCCGCGACTACGACGTGGTTCTCGCCCCAACCACCGCGACTCCCCCACCGCGCGCCGAGGAGATCGACGACATCGGCATCACCGCCACCAACGACCTCATCACCGCCGCCTGCCCCTACACCTGGCCCTGGAACGTCCTCGGCTGGCCGAGCGTCAACGTGCCCGCGGGCTTCACCGCCTCCGGCCTCCCCGTAGGCGCCCAACTAATGGGCACGGCAAACTCCGAACCACTCCTGATCTCGCTGGCCGCCCAACTCGAATCCGAACTGAACTGGCAACGCCACCGCCCCACGCCTTGGTGGTGAGCCAGCAGAGCTACCGCACAGTTCCACCAACGGTTTTCAGTACCGGTCACGCTGGCCGGATTGGGTAAATGGATGCGGCGAGTACGGTCGGCGCGAAGCCAACACAAGTCCACTCCTGCAAAGATCGCCGGTACCGTATCGTCGCGGCCAACCGCGGAACGTGAGGGGATGCCGATGGCGGATCGTCACCTGGTAGACGTTCACATCCTGCTTGTGCGCGACAAAGAGCTACTGCTGACTCAGCGCCATGGGGATATGTTCGCGGGCCAGTGGCACCTCCCCTCAGGCAAACTGGACGCGGGCGAACCGATCACCGCCGCCGCCGTCCGTGAAGCCCATGAGGAGGTCGGCGTGATCATCGACCCGACCGACCTCCGATTCGTTCACGCAGTCCACGCCGCCGGTTCAGGCCCAGAGCCCCGGCTGGGGCTGTTCCTTCAGGCACGTCGATGGGCCGGAGAGCCGGTGAACCGAGAACCGGAGAAGTGCGCTGCCGTCCGGTGGTTCCCGATAGACCAGCTGCCCGACGACTTGATCGAATACCCCGCCGTCGGTATCCGCGCGTTCCTCGATGGCGGAGCGCCGTTCAGCGAGCACGGCTGGAATACACCGACTTCGGTCGTCGTCTAGCCAGCGGTGGGACCGGGTTCTCCGGGTCACGGGCCGCTTCATGATGGTGACTACTGGTTGGCATCTTGGTCAAATGGTCGGGGCTGGTCGATAGCCCGTCGCGACTCTGGCTGTGAGTCCTGTCGTGCTATGTGATTGTCCCGTTGGCTCGTGCCCGCCAGAGCACAGCGCGAGCTTCGCGGGTGTCGAGCTTGCTCACGCCCGCGATCGCCCAGTCGCGTGGCGCTTCGCGAGGTGCGGCGTCGGTCCCTTCCGCTCTCAGTGGCACACCATGGAGGGGTCTACTCGCGTTTTGCCGCAGCCGTGTGCCACTCGTCAGCGTTGTGGCTCAGGGCTCGATCCGTGTCTTACGTAGGCGCAGGACCTGGTCCACACCGAAGAGCCACAGTCCGAAACGTTCCGATTTCGACTGATCCTGGGCGACTGATGCGGCGGGGACCAGTTCGGGTTCGGTGACCCGGTAGGAAGCGCCCTCGTGGATCACCTCGGCGGACCCGGCGGCCACCACATTCCGGAGCCAGTCGGGTGTGGTGCCGTAGGGCAGTGAAATGAGAAAGTGGTCTCCAGTTTCGGTGATGCCGACCGGTGTCTCGTAGGCGTTGCCGCTGGACCTGCCCGTGTGACGCACCACAGAAGCATTGGCGCCGGGTCGACCGGCGGTCTTCATGGCGCGGGGGTTCGTGACACGGCGGTTGAAGCGGCGGACCACCGCGAGGCCGGGAGCGTAGCCCGTACGCATCACCACCAGCAGGAAGAGGCCACACACCAGGGCCAGCCCCGCCGGCATGCCCACGCCTATCGCGATCCATATCCACATGGTCACGCCCATCTCTTACGTTGTAAGCCAGTAGTGCAAGAGAAGCATTACAACGTAAGGCTGTCAAGAGCGCGGGTAATCGATGCCGCTATCTGCCCGTAGGCCACCTCGCATCACCGCGCCTGTCACACGGATCGGGCCGCGACGGGCTGAACCCGTCAGAAACCGAGTTTGCCCAGCTGCTTGGGATCGCGCTGCCAGTCCTTCGCCACCTTCACGTGCAAATTCAGGTAGATGCGGGTGCCGAGGATGTGTTCGATCTGCTTGCGGGCGTTGGTGCCGACTTCCTTCAGGCGGGAGCCGCCCTTGCCGATGACGATGGCTTTCTGGCTGGGGCGCTCGACGTAGAGCAGGGCGTGGACGTCGAGCATGTCCTCGCGGTCCTCGTACGGCAGGATCTCCTCGATGACTACGGCCAGCGAGTGCGGCAGTTCGTCGCGGACGCCCTCGAGCGCGGCCTCGCGGATGAGCTCGGCCATCAGGGTTTCCTCGGGCTCGTCGGTGAGTTCGCCGTCGGGGTAGAAGGCCGGACCTTCCGGCATCTTCGAGGCGATGACGTCGACCAGGACCTCGACCTGTTCACCCTTGACCGCCGACACCGGCACCACGTCGGCGTCCGGGCCGAGCAGCTGGGAGACCGCGAGCAGTTGCTCGGCGACCTGGTCACGGCTCACCTTGTCGATCTTGGTGACCACGCCCAGCAACGTGGTTTTCGGCGCCATCTGCTTGACCTGCTGCACGATCCAGCGGTCGCCGGGACCGATCTTCTCGTCGGCCGGGATACACAGCGCGATCACGTCGACTTCCGAATACGTATCGCGCACAAGGTCGTTGAGACGCTGGCCGAGCAGTGTGCGCGGACGGTGCAGGCCGGGGGTGTCGACCAGGATCAACTGGGTGTGCTCACGGTGCACGATGCCGCGAATGGTGTGCCTGGTGGTCTGCGGACGCGAGGAGGTGATCGCGATCTTCGCGCCGACCAGCGCGTTGGTCAGCGTCGACTTGCCGGTGTTCGGCCGGCCGACGAAACAGACGAATCCGGACCGGAATTCGTCTTTCGCGCGGGCCTTCGATCCCTCAGCCACCGTGCACCTCGCCCGAATCGGCGGTCACCGCGTCGGCGGCGTCGGCCGAATCGTCGACGATCTCGAACACCGCGCCCTCGCGGTCGGTGAAGATGATCCGCGCCTCCGCCGACACCTCACGCACCGCGGTGACGCCGAAATCGGACAACCGCCCACCGACCACCGCGGCCGCCTCGAATCCCTCCGCACCGCTGGAGAGCGCGGCGGCCACCGCGGCTTGCAGCGCCGTCAGTCGCAGTGCGGTGAGGTTCACTTCCCCTGCGGCGTAGGTGCGTCCGTCGGTGTCGCGGATGGCCGCGCCACTCGCCCCGCCGGTGCGGCCGAGCGCCCCGCGGGCCAGCACGACCAGCTTGTTGTCCTCGGCGTCCAGTTCGGTCATTCGGTGTCTCCGTCCTCGTCGCGATCGGCCGCGATCTCCCGCGCCGATCCATTGGCCTTGCCATGGGCATTGTCGCCGTTCGCTTTCCCGGCGGTGACCTTCTCGCGTGCTTTGCGGACCACCACGGTGTTCACCCGCATCCGTCCTCGCGCGTCCGCGCCGCCTTCGCCGCGCAGCACCAGCCCGTGCACCTCGACCTTGGAGCCGGGCAGCGGCACCCGCCCGAGTTCGTGAGCCATCAGGCCGCCGACGGTGTCGACGTCCTCTTCCTCGATCTCCAGCCCGTACAGCTCGCCGAGATCCTCCACCGACAGCCGGGCCGATACCCGGTAGCGCCCGTCGCCGAGGTCTTCGATGGGCGGGGTCTCGTCGGTGTCGTACTCGTCGGCGATCTCACCGACGATCTCCTCGAGCACGTCCTCGATGGTCACCAATCCCGCGATGCCGCCGTACTCGTCCACCAGCAGCGCCATGTGGTTGCGCCTGCGCTGCATCTCGTCGAGCAGGCTGTCCAGCGGCTTGGAGTCGGGCATGAACACCGCCGACCGCATGACCTGGCGCACCCGCACCGTGCGGCTGCGATCTGCGTACGGCACAAGGTCTTTCAGGTAGACCACGCCGAGGATGTCATCGACGTTCTCGCCGGTCACCGGGATCCGCGAGTGCCCGGAGCGCACCGCGAGCGACATCGCCTGCGCCGCGGTCTTGTCCGCCTCGATCCAGACCATCTCGGTGCGGGGCACCATCACCGCGCGGGCGGGGGTGTCGCCGAGTTCGAAGACCGACTGGATCATCCTGCGTTCGTCGTCGGCCACCACGCCGCGCTCACCGGCCATCTCGACCACTTCGCGCAGCTCGATCTCGGAGGCGAAGGGACCGTTGCGGAAACCTTTGCCGGGCGTGATCGCGTTGCCGAGCAGAATCAGCAACCTGCTGAGCGGGCCGAGCAGCGCGCCGATGAACTGCAGCGGCAGCGCCGCGGCCAGCGCGATCGAGTACGCGTGCTGACGGCCCAGTGTGCGCGGACCGACTCCGATCACCACATAGGACACCAGCACCATCACCAGCGCGGTGACCAGCAGCGCCCAGTTCTGTTCCCAGACCCTCATCAGCCCCGCGACCAGCAGCACCGTGGCGCCGATCTCGCACAGAATCCGCAGCAGCACCATGAGATTCACGTAGCGCGCCCGGTCGGCGACGATCCGGGTCAGGCGCACCGCACCCGGCCGGTCGGCTCGGACCATGTCCTCGGCGCGCGCGGGCGAGATGGTGTTCAGCGCGGAATCGACACCGGCGAAGACCCCACCCACCGAGATGAGCAGGACCGCCAGCAGAACGAGGGTCAGGGAATTCACGCGGGATCCAGGGAATCACCCGGTGTGGTGAAGCCCGCCTTACCCAGCAACCGCGCGTCACGTTCGGCGAGCTCGGCCCGCCGCCGCGCTTCGTTCAGGCTCTCGTACCACTCCTCGAGCAGCGTGGCCTGCAGCGCGAACATCTCCTTCTCCTCCTCCGGCTCGGCATGGTCGTAGCCGAGCAGGTGGAGCACGCCGTGCACGGTGAGCAGCGCGAGTTCGTGGTCCAGCGAGTGACCCGCCTTGCGCGCCTGGCCGGCGGCGAACTCGGGGCACAACACGATGTCGCCCAGCATGGACGGGCCGGGCTCGGGGCTGTCGGGCCGTCCGCCCGGCTCGAGTTCGTCCATGGGAAAGGACATCACGTCGGTCGGGCCGGGCAGGTCCATCCAGCGCATGTGCAGGTCGGCCATGGTATCGAGATCGACGAGTACCATCGACAGCTCCGCGGCCGGGTGCACGTCCAGCCGGGCGATCACGAACCGCGCGACGCTGACCAGCTCTTCTTCGGGCACGTCGATACCCGACTCGTTGGCGATCTCGATGCTCACCCGAATAGCCTACGATCCCCGCGATCGCGTCGGCGGAGCGGAGCCCCGCCAGGCGGAACGCGTTACCGGCGCTCCGACCGGCTCGCGGCGCGCCGCTGCGCCCGGTTGCCGCCGTAATGCGGAGCGACCGGCGGACGTGCCTCGGCCTCGGCCCGGTCGTAGGCGTCGACGATGTCCGAAACCAAGCGGTGGCGGACCACGTCACTGCTGGTGAGCTCGGCGAAGTGGATGTCCTCGATTTCGCCGAGGATCTCGCTGGCCGCGCGCAGACCCGACCGCGCGCCGGTGGGCAGGTCGACCTGGGTGACGTCGCCGGTGACCACGATCTTCGAGCCGAACCCGAGCCGGGTGAGGAACATCTTCATCTGCTCGGCGGTGGTGTTCTGCGCCTCGTCGAGGATGATGAACGAGTCGTTGAGTGTCCTGCCGCGCATATACGCCAGCGGCGCGACCTCGATGACACCGGCCGCCATCAGCTTCGGAATGGCCTCCGGATCCATCATGTCGTGCAGCGCGTCGTAGAGCGGGCGCAGGTACGGGTCGATCTTCTCGTTCAGCGTGCCGGGCAGGAAGCCGAGCCGCTCGCCCGCCTCGACCGCGGGCCTGGTGAGGATAATCCGGTTGACCAGCTTGGATTGCAGCGCCTGGACCGCCTTGGCCATCGCCAGATAGGTCTTGCCGGTACCGGCGGGGCCGATGCCGAACACGATCGTGTTGGCGTCGATCGCGTCGACGTAGCGCTTCTGATTCAGCGTCTTGGGCCGGATGGTCCTGCCGCGCCGGGACAGGATGTCGAGGCTGAGCACCTCCGCAGGCGATTCGCTGGAGCCCTCGGTGAGCATCGATACGGTGTGGCGCACCGCCTCGGGAGTCACCACGCGATTGCGGCCGGTGAGCGCGACCAGCTGCTCGATGACACGCTCGGCGAGCGCGACGTCGGCCGCCTTGCCGGTGAGGGTGACGGAATTGCCTCGGACGTGGATGTCCGCGTCGAGCAGGGATTCGAGTTCACGCAGATTCTGGTCGGCTGAACCGAGGAACGGGAACACGGATTCGGGAGCGAGTTCGATACTCGAACGCACGGTGCGCGCTGCGGGACCCGAACCGGTGTCGCCGGCGCCGATGCCTGCCGCTGGGATGATCGGGTCGCCCATCTCGCCTTGTGCTCTCAAAAGTGGCTATAGCCTGCTTTCCGGTCTCGACTGCTGTGTTGAGAAAAGTTTAACGCGCCCCACCGACACCGCCCAGTGAATAAGCTGCTAACGGACTCCGGTGCTCACCGGATTCCCCCACGCCGCCGCGCCCAATCCTCGGTGAAATCACGGAAGCGCCGCACCGCGTCCGACGGCGTGGCGGCGGCAGGCCAGACCATCCCGACCGCGCGAGCCGCGCCCGCGTCGGCGAGCGGCACCGTCACCGGGCCGGACAGCGGGCCCGCCGACAGCCGGTCCTCCCGCGGCAGGATCGCCACCCCCAATCCGGCCGACACCAGCCCTGCCACGGTGACCAGATCGCTCGACTCGAACGCGATCCTGGGGCGGATATCCTCCGCGGCACACAACTCGTCGAAGATCCGCCGCATCCCGAACCCTCGGTGCATCGTGATGAACTCCGCGTCGGCAACCTCCGCGAGCCGGACCTGCCGCCGCCCGGCCATGCGATGCTCCGGCGGCAGCGCGAGGACCAATGGCTGCCGCAGCACCGCCCGCCAGCCGACGCCGGCGACGGCCGGACGAGGCGAGACGATGCCCAGATCCGCCGCACCGTCGAGCACACGCTCGGTTACCGCTTCGGCCGCGCCTTGCCACAGCGTGATCGTGATCCGGCCGGAGATCCGCCGAAACTCGCTGATCAGCTGCGGCACCAGCGAGGCGCCGAAGGAATGCTGGAAAGACAGCCGGACGACGCCTTCGGCCGGGTTCGCGCGATCGGCGACGGCCTGTTTCGCGGCGTCGAGCTCGGACTGGGCGCGACGCGCGTGTTCGTAATAGATCCGGCCGAACTCGTTGAGCGTGATGCGCTTGCCGCGCCGGTCGAACAGTTCGACGCCGACCCTGCGCTCCAACCGCGCCAGCATGCGCGACAGGGTCGGCTGGGCGATGTGCAGCCGCTCCGCCGCCGCGCCGACTCGTTCCAATTCGGCGAGTGTCGTGAACCACTCCAGATCCTCGCCCAGCATCTCCGGCCTCTCTATATGCGCGTGCCGCATCAACTTTATCATCATTATTCATTTCCGTTCCGAAGCGCGACTGGCGATCCTGGACGACAGGAGGAGCCATGACCACGACGCAGAGCACGGCGGCGACGGACGTCGCGCACGAACGCAGGATCACCACGGCACTGTTCGCGGCGGGTCTGACGACCTTCGCGTCCATGTACAGCGCTCAGGCCCTGCTGCCGAGCATCTCGACCGCGTTCGGCGCCACACCGGCGCTGGCAGCGCTGGCGGTGTCGCTCACCACCGGTTTCCTGGCGCTGGCGATCATCCCGGTGAGCGCGTTGTCGTCCCGTATCGGGCGGACCGAGGTCATGATCGGCTCCGCTGTCGCGTCGGCCGCGATCGGACTGCTGCTACCGATGAGCCCGTCACTGGAGATACTGCTCACCGGCCGAGCGCTCCAGGGGATAGCGCTGGCGGGCGTGCCCGCGGTGGCAATGGCCTACCTGGCGGAGGAGATCGGCGGCGATGGATTGGGCGCCGCGATGGGAATCTACGTGGCGGGCACCACGGTCGGAGGGCTGGCCGGGCGCTTGATTCCGGCGTTCACCCTGGACCTCGCGTCCTGGCGCTGGGCGCAGGCGGCGGCCTCGATCGCCGCGGCGGGCTGCACGGTGTGGTTCATCCGGTGGTTACCACCGTCTCGCGGGTTCGTTCCCCGGCCCGCCGGAATCCACACGGTGCTGGGTGATCTCGCGGGTCAGCTACGCCATCGGGGACTGCTCGCGCTGTTCGGATCGGCGTTCGTGCTCATGGGCGGGTTCGTCTCGATGTACAACTACCTCGGCTACCGGCTGACCACGGCGCCGTTCGGGTTGCCGGAAGCGCTGGCCGGACTGGTGTTCGTGCTGTACCTGGCCGGAACGGCGGCGTCGGCGATATCCGGGCGAGTGGCGGATCGGGTGGGTAGGCAGTGGGTGCTCGCGGCGTCGCTGGGCGTGATGGCGACCGGGCTGGCGGTCACGATCCCGGACCATCTCGGCAGCGTGATTCTCGGCGTATTGCTCTACACGGCGGGATTCTTCGGCGCGCATACCGCCGCCAGCGCATGGGTGGGCGCAATGGCCGAAGGCAATCGCGGCGCGGCGTCGTCGCTGTACCTGTTCGCGTATTACCTCGGCAGCGCGGTCATCGGCGGCACGGCGGGCATCGCCTACGCCCGCGCCGGGTGGCTCGGACTGACCAGCGGCATCGGTTTCCTATTGGTGATCGCGGCATTGCTGGTGTGTGTGTTGCTGGTTCATGCGCGCCGATCGGCTCTCCGCGCCGAGACGAGCCACACTGATCGCGATACGGGAGCGCTGCCCATTAATCGCTGATCTATCACCCGCGATGTCCAGCGGTCGCCGGACGGTACCGTGCTCCGATCCTCGAAGCACAGGCAGTCGACGCCCGCACAATGAGTGCTCGGCCCCCGCTGAGGGCCGACCCGAGCCCTCACCAGCGCGAGGTCAGAGCCCCCAGCGCACCGAGGGCGACCGCCGCCGCGGTGGACGTACGCAAAACCGTTGGGCCGAGCAGCGTTACGTTCGCACCCGCATCGGACAAGGCCGCCACTTCCGCATCGTCCAGCCCACCTTCGGGGCCGACCACGAGGACGATTTCGGCGGCGTCGGCGAAGGGCAGTTCGGTGAAGCGGGCGGTGCCGGATTCGTGCAGCGCCGCGACGATCGCGCCGTCCGCCTTCGCCTTCCGGACCAGCTCGAGCAGATCCTTGGTGCGATGCAGGGCGGCGACCTCGGGGATGTAGGCGCGGCGGGACTGGCGGGCGGCCGAACGAGCCGCGGCGCGCCACTTGTCGACCGCCTTGGCCGCCTTGCCTTCCCAGTTGGCGACACAGCGCGCCGCCTGCCACGGGATGACGGCGTCCGCGCCCGCCTCGGTCATCAACTCGACCGCGAGCTCCGAACGGTCGGATTTGGGCAACGCCTGGACAACGGTCACCAGCGGTGCCGGTGGGGCGAGCAGCACTCGGTTGCGCACCGTCAACTCGAGCCGATCGCGTTGCGCTGCAACGACTTCCGACTCGGCCAGCACACCGCGGCCATCGGAGAGGGTGATCGGCTCGCCGACCCGGATGCGGCGCACCGTGGCGGCATGCCTGCCCTCCGGGCCGTCGAGCACGGCGATCGCGCCCGGCTCGGGCACCTCGTCGAGGTAGAAGACGGTCGCGGCCACCTAGCGCCCGCTGAATGACGCGCGCAGCCGCGCGAACAACCCGCTGTTGTGCTCGGACTGCGCCGACATCACCTCGGCGCGCTCCCGATCGCGCATCCCCTTGAACTTGCGCAGCAGCTCGGTCTGCTTGCCGTCCAGCTTGGCCGGGATCACGATGTCCAGGTGCGCGAGCAGATCACCGCGCGCGCCCGAACGCAGGCGCGGCATGCCGTGACCGCGCAGCACCGAGATCTCCCCTGGCTGCGTGCCCGCCGGAATGGTCAGCTCGGTCGGGCCGTCCAGGATGGTGTCGATCACGACGGTGGTGCCCAGTGCCGCGTCGACCATCGGCACCCGGATGGTGCAGTGCAGGTCGTCGCCGTCGCGGACGAACACGTCGTGCGGCTGCTCCACGATCTCGACGTACAGGTCACCCGCGTGGCCGCCACCGGGACCGACCTCGCCCTGCGCGGCCAACCGCACGCGCATGCCGTTCGCGACGCCCGCCGGAATCGGCGCGGCGATCTCCCGCCGCGCCCGCACCCGGCCGTCACCGCCGCACTTCTGGCACGGGTCCGGGATGGTCTCACCGGCGCCGCGGCAGGTCGGGCACGGACGCGAGGTCAGCACCTGGCCGAGGAAGGAACGCTGCACGGACTGGACTTCACCTGCGCCGCCACAGGTTTCGCAGCGAACCGGCTTGGATTTGCCGTTCGTTCCCGCGCCCTGGCACAGGTCGCAGAGGATCGCGGTGTCCACGGTCAGGTGCTTGGTCACGCCGACCGCGCACTCGGCCAGGCTCAGCCGGGTGCGGATCAGCGAGTCCGCGCCCGGCTGGACGCGGCCGCGCGGCTTGCGCGCGCTCGTCGATCCGCTCATACCGCCGAAGAATGCCTCGAACACGTCGCCGAGCCCACCGAACCCCGCGCCGTTGAAGCCGGCACCACCGGCACCGGCGGATTCCAGCGGGTCACCGCCCATGTCGACGATGCGCCGCTTCTCCGGATCCGACAGCACCTCGTAGGCGGTCGACACTTCCTTGAACTTGGCCTGCGCCGCCTCGTCGGGGTTGACGTCGGGGTGGAGCTCACGCGCCAGCTTGCGGTATGCCCGCTTGAGTTCCTGGTCGGTCGCGTTCTTCGCGACGCCGAGCAGTCCGTAGTAGTCCCGTGCCACTTGAGTCTCTAGTCCTTGGTCGTTTCGACGGTGCCGCCGGTGCCCGCGCACGCGTTCACCGCGCGCCGACAACAGCATTAGTCTTGTGCACTCAACTTTATCCGGCCGAAAGGTCGAGCGTAGCAGTGGCGTGGGTGGCCGGTGTCACGTCAGCGCTCGGCCAGGACCTCACCGATATACCGGGCGACAGCCGCTACCGAGGCGATCGTCCCTGGGTAATCCATCCGGGTCGGTCCGAGCACGCCCATGCCGCCGAGCACCGCGCCCGCCGCGCCATAGCCGGTCGACACCACCGAGGTGCCGCGCATTTGCTCGACCTGCGTCTCCTCGCCGATCCGCACGGTGACCCGCCCCGGCTGCTGGGCCGCGGCGAGCAGCTTCAGCACGATCACCTGTTCCTCCAGCGCCTCCAGTACCGCACGCAGCGAGCCGGGGAAGCCGAAGTCGGCGGCATTGCGGGTGAGGTTGGCGGTGCCGCCGAGCACCAAGCGTTCCTCCGGATGCTCCACCAGCGTCTCCACCAGCACCGTGGACACCCGGACCAGCACGTCACGCAGGCGAACCGGAGCGTGCTCGGGCAGCTCCGCGACCGACGCCGAGGCCGCGGCCAGGCGCTTACCGTCCATAGCGCCGCCGAGCATGCCGCGCAGCGCGGCCAGATCCTCGTCATCGATCACCGCGCCGAGGTCCACCAGGCGCTGGTCGACGCGGCCGGTGTCGGTGATCACCACCAGCAGCAGCCGCGCCGGATTGAGCGCGACCACCTCGATGTGCCGGACCGTGGACGCCGACACCGTTGGGTACTGCACGACCGCGACCTGCCTGGTCAGCTGGGCCAGCAACCGGACACCGCGGCGCAACACGTCGTCGAGATCGACGCCGGACTCCAAGAACTCCATGATCGCCCTGCGCTCGGCCGGCGACAGCGGCTTCACCTCGGAGATCCGGTCCACGAACTGCCGATAGCCCTTGTCGGTGGGGATGCGCCCGGAACTCGTGTGCGGTTGCGTGATGTACCCCTCGGCCTCGAGCACCGCCATGTCGTTGCGCACCGTCGCGCTGGAAACACCCAGGTTATGCCGCTCGACCAGGGACTTCGACCCGATCGGCTCCTTGGTCGCGACATAGTCCGCGACGATCGCGCGCAGGACCTCGAAGCGCCGATCCTCGGTGCTCGACATCGGCCCCACCTCCTCGCTTTCGTCTCCGGTCGCGCCGTACTACCGGCGCCCACCAGCCATTTCAGGCGAATTCCCGGTTCGTCTGTTTGTCCAGTCTAATTGCCGGCAGCCGGATCGCTCGTCTGCGCGGGCTCCCCGTCGCCCGGACGCTGACCAGCCCCACCGGCACCTGATCCGAACGCGGACGAGCGGGACCTGACCGTGACGGATGGTCAGATCCCGCTCGGCGGGGGCGATCAGCGGGGTATGGCGGCGATCACCGCGGGCAGTACAGCCTCGCGCAGTGGATCATCAGTCAGCGGTTGGAACAGGTGCGCGCCGATCCGACCAAGCCCGAGCACAGGCACCGGTCAATCTCGATGATGGCTCGACCCTGGGGTTTTCGCGACCCGTCCCCGCTCTCGCCGCGGGAATGGCGCAGGGGTACGCCGACCGCGGACGAGCAGTAGTGAATCAGCCGCGATCCGCGGCTCTGGCCTGCTTGCCCGCGCGGGCGTCCAGGCCGAGCATCGCCAGTAAGGACTGGCAATCGGAGGCGTCCTCCGCGTAACTGGCTACGGTGCGGGCGGCGACGGCGCACTGCCGCGCGTTCTCCGCTTTCTCGGCTGCCCGCGCTTCCGCGAACTCGCCTGGTTCATGGACAAGAGTGATGTGTCGTGCCGACGCCATGAGTCTCCTTGGGGTTGGGTCGCAGCCTACGTTGCCGATCGCCGCCGCGGGGTGGAAACCGGACGGGGAGTTCGCCGAATCCCCGAATCTCCGACCAGGAGTCGGACCGGGCTCGTGCGGAGCACCATCACATGCCATATCGCCTGTGTGCGTTCCCAATACGGACGTCTGCGGTGACCCGCTGCCCAGTTACCCCCAGCGCAAAGGGAACCCGTCGTAATCGCGGTGCGGCCCTGGTCGGGGTGCTGATGCCGTTCAGGCGAGCAGGTCACGGACCACCCCGTCGGCAAGGAGGCGGCCCCGGTCGGTGAGGACGAGACGATCGTCGGTGCGGAGGGCGAGACCATCGGCTATCACGTGGTCGACGGCGGGGATGACGCTGGGGGCCAGATCGGCCAGGGGCAGGCCGGTGCGCAGGCGAACCGCGAGCATGATCCGCTCGGTGTACCGCTCGTCGTCGGTGAGCGCTTCCCAGCCTGCCGCGGGCAAGCCGCCCGCGCCGACCCGATCGGCGTACCGCGCCGGGTGTTTCACGTTCCACCAGCGCACTCCCCCGACATGGCTGTGCGCGCCCGGTCCCGCGCCGAGCCAGTCGCCACCGTCCCAGTAGCCGATGTTGTGCCGGCAGATCGCGTCGGCGTTCGCCGCCCAGTTCGACACCTCGTACCACTCGAGTCCGGCCGCGCGCAGCCTGGTGTCGATGCGTTCGTAGCGCGCGGCGAGCACGTCGTCGTCGGGTGCGGGCAGTTCGCCGCGACGCACCCGGCGGGCCAGCGCGGTGCCGTCCTCCACGATCAGCGAGTAGGCCGAGACGTGGTCGACACCCGCGCCGAGCACCGCATCCAGGCTGGCGTCGAGATCGGCGTCGCGCTCGCCGGGCGTCCCGTAGATCAGATCGAGATTGACGTGCTCGAATCCGGCGGCGCGCGCCTCCCGGGCGGCGGCCACCGCACGCCCCGGGGTGTGTGTGCGGTCGAGCACCTTCAGCACGTGCGCCGCGGCGGACTGCATGCCCAGCGACACCCGGGTGAACCCGGCCTCGCGGATGCGCGCGAAGAATTCCGGTGCGGTGGATTCGGGATTGGACTCCGTGGTGACCTCGGCGCCGGCGGCGAGGGTGAACTCGCCCCGCACGGCATCCAATACCGCGGCCAGCCCGTCACCGCCCAGTAGCGAGGGCGTCCCTCCGCCGACGAACACGGTGGACACCTCCGGTGTGGCGGTCGGCAACGCCGCGAACTCCCGCGCCGCGGTGGCCAGCTCGGCGCGCAACGCCTCGAGCCACGACTGCGGCGACGCCGACGTGCCGAGCTCGCCCGCCGTGTAGGTGTTGAAGTCACAGTATCCGCACCGCGTCGCACAGAACGGGACGTGCACGTACACCCCGAACGGTCCCCCTCCGAAATCGCGCAGCAAGGGCGCGGAGGTGGGGGCGCTGCGGGGCGCGGTGGCGGAAGAACTCACGTGTCCAGTGTGAACGTCGCCGTGTCGGGCCCGACACCCGGGACACCGGCGGCGGGGCCGGGCCGGACCAACTCGTCCTTGCTGTTCCCAGCTCCGGCCACCGAGCGGCCGCGCCGCCGGATGCGGGTCGATGTACGCGCCGCGGCGGAAAACACCTCGCGAGTAGACCGGCACCTCCGGTAAGCCGGCGGCGCTTTCTACGCCGCCCACTGGCCGCGCTGATTACATCGCGCGGCCACCCCGCAAACGGCTCAGTCCGCCACGACCGGGGTGTTCTGGTTGGCGGTGAGCAGCCAGCGGCCGTCCTCCTTGGACATCACGTACATCGGCGAGCCCTCGCTGTCCAGGGCGCCGTCGTTGGTGAAGTAACGCTGGCGCACCTTCACCGCCGCCACGTCGGGGCGGATGAACAGGACGTTCTCGACCTCGTAGGTCGCCTTGCCGTGCGCGGTGGCCCCCGGCAGCACCTTGGCGGTGAACTCGGCGATGGCCGCGCGGCCGTAGAGCCGCTTGCCGTGCCCGGTGGTCCAGATGGCGTCCGCCCGGAACAGCGCGACGAACTCGTCGACCAGCTCGTTGTGCTGGGCGTGTTCGACGGCGGCGACCACCGCGCGGATGGCTTCGATCTCGGCGGCGGTGTCGATGGCTGCTGTACTCATGGCGAACAGCCTGCTACCTCGACCTGACTCGAGGTCAAACGGCGTGCGTGGCATCACAGCGGAAAACCGGACGTATCACACGCCGTGATGCAGCCGCGAACTATGACTGCCGTCACAAACGAGGTCGAGCGTCCAGGGGATTTCCCGCGATATCGCGGAAAATGCTGCCATGGGGGTCGGAGGGCCCGCGCTGACGTGGCACAATGGGCCGCATGCGCGCTTCGGGAGTACGACTGGTGGCACGTCGCCACGTCGATTACAAGCGCGTCTGTAGCGCCTGCTGTCTGCCCGGTTCCCTCCGGTAGCTCAGCGGCGCCCGATCCCGGGTCCCCGGCGATCCCCGACTTCCTCGGCCCGCTGACACCGTAGGCGTGAGTCAGCCCCTCGCGCCCTCAGCAGGATGTACCACCCACCCCGCAGGAGCGACCCCATGACGTCGAGCACCGACGCCGGTCCGACCGATCAGCCCACGCCCGAATCCCGGCCGGGGCAACACACGCGCCCCGAACGCCCCGCCTCGGAACGCCGCGTCCGCCCGGACCGCCCGCGCCGCGAGGCGCCCGCGGGGCCGCGCGTCCGCACCGGCAAGCCCGTGCGCCGCAAGGCCGAGGGCCAGTGGGCGCTGGGTTACCGCGAGCCGCTGAACCCGAACGAACAGTCCAAGAAGGACGACAACCCGCTCAACGTCCGCGCCCGGATCGAGAACATCTACTCGAAGACCGGATTCGACGGCATCGACAAGGGCGACCTGCGTGGCCGGTTCCGCTGGTGGGGCCTCTACACCCAGCGCGAGCAGGGCTACGACGGCAGCTGGACCGGCGACGAGAACATCGACATCCTCGAAGCCAAGTACTTCATGATGCGCATCCGCTGCGACGCGGGCGCGCTGAACGTCGCGCAGTTGCGCACGCTGGGTCAGATCTCCACCGAGTTCGCCCGCGACACCGCCGACCTCTCCGACCGCGAGAACGTGCAGTACCACTGGATCGAGGTGGAGAACGTTCCCGAGATCTGGAAGCGGATCGAGGCGGTCGGCCTGAAGACCACCGAGGCGTGCGGCGACTGCCCGCGCGTGGTGCTCGGTTCCCCGCTGGCGGGGGAGTCGCTGAGCGAGATCATCGACCCGACACCGGCTATCGATGAGATCGTGCGCCGCTACATCGGCAAGAAGGAGTACTCCAACCTGCCGCGCAAGTTCAAGACCGCGATCTCCGGCCAGCAGGACGTGGTGCACGAGATCAACGACGTCGCGTTCGTCGGCGTGGTGCATCCCGAGCACGGGCCCGGTCTTGACCTGTGGGTCGGCGGCGGCCTGTCCACCAATCCGATGCTGGCGCAGCGGGTGGGCGTGTGGGTGCCGCTGGACGAGGTTCCCGACGTGTGGGAAGGCGTGGTCGCGCTGTTCCGCGACTACGGCTACCGCCGCCTGCGCACCAAGGCCAGGCTGAAGTTCCTGGTCAAGGATTGGGGCATCGAGAAGTTCCGTCAGGTGCTCGAAGACGAGTACCTGAAGCGCAAGCTGATCGACGGCCCCGCGCCGGAGCAGCCGACCAAGCCGATCGACCACGTCGGCGTCCAGCGGCTGCGCAACGGGCTCAACGCCGTCGGCTTCTCCCCCATCGCGGGCCGGGTGTCGGGCACCATCCTGACCAAGGTCGCCGACGCGGTGGAGCGGATCGGCTCCGACCGCATCCGGTCCACCCCGTACCAGAAACTGATCGTGCTCGATGTTCCCGACGACAAGGTCGATGCGCTGATCGACGAGCTGGAACCGCTCGGCCTGCAAGCCCGCCCCTCGCTGTGGCGGCGCAACCTGATGGCCTGCTCCGGCATCGAGTTCTGCAAGCTGTCCTTCGCCGAGACGCGCAAGCGTTCCCAGGCGCTGGTGCCGGAGCTGGAGGAGCGGCTGGCGGATATCAACGCGCAGCTGGACGTTCCGATCACCATCAACATCAACGGCTGCCCGAATTCCTGCGCCCGCTCGCAGATCGCTGACATCGGCTTCAAAGGCCAGCTGGTCGACGACGGCAACGGGAATCAGGTGGAGGGTTTCCAGGTTCACCTCGGTGGCAGCCTCGGCTTCGACAGCGCCTTCGGACGCAAACTGCGTCAGCACAAGGTGACCACCGGCGAGCTCGGCGACTACATCGAGCGAGTGGTGCGCAACTTCGTCAAACAGCGCGAGGACGGCGAACGATTCGCGCAGTGGGCGGTACGCGCCGACGAGGCCGACCTGAGATGAGTGTCGACGGGAGATCAACTGTGACAACCGAACTCGCGCAAAAACTGTCCGAGGACGAGCTCCGCGCCATCGCCGATCGCGGTGCGGCCGAACTCGACGGCGCCTCGGCCACCGAACTGCTGCGGTGGACCGAGGACACCTTCGGCTCGGGCTACATCGTGGCCTCCAACATGCAGGACGCGGTGCTGGTGCATCTGGCATCCCAAGTGCGCTCTGGCGTGGACGTGCTGTTCCTGGACACCGGCTACCACTTCGCCGAGACCATCGGCACCCGCGACGCGGTGGAGGCGGTGTACGGGGTGAACGTGATCAACGTCCGGCCGGAGCACACTGTCGCCGAACAGGATCAGCTGCTCGGCAAGGATCTGTTCGCCCGCCAACCGAACGAGTGCTGCCGGTTGCGCAAGGTCGTCCCGCTGCAGAAGTCGCTCGCCGGATACAACGCCTGGGTCACCGGCATCCGCCGGGTGGAGGCGCCGACGCGGGCCAACGCGCCGCTCATCTCGTTCGACGAGGCGTTCGGACTGGTGAAGATCAACCCGATCGCGCCGTGGTCCGACGACGAGATGCAGGACTACATCTCCACACACGGCATCCTCGTCAATCCCCTGGTGGAGGAAGGGTATCCGTCCATCGGCTGCGCTCCGTGCACACGGAAGCCGGAGCCGGGATCAGATCCGCGAAGCGGCCGTTGGGCCGGCCTCGCCAAGACCGAATGCGGGTTGCATCAATCATGACCGAAACGATTCGTAGCGAACGTTCGCTCGGCATCAGCGATTTCGACACGCTCGCCGCGCTGGAGTCCGAGTCGATCCACATCTTCCGCGAGGTGGCGGGCGAATTCGAGCGGCCGGTGATCCTGTTCTCCGGCGGCAAGGATTCGACCGTGCTGCTGCACTTGGCGCTCAAGGCGTTCTGGCCCGCGCCGCTGCCGTTCGCGCTGCTGCACGTGGACACCGGGCACAACCTGCCCGAGGTGCTGGAGTTCCGGGACAAGGTCGTCGAGCGCTACGGCCTGCGCCTGCACGTGGCCAAGGTGGAGGACTACCTCGCCGACGGCCGCCTCACCGAGCGCCCCGACGGAATCCGCAACCCGCTGCAGACCATCCCGCTGCTGGACGCGATCAGCGAGAACCGGTTCGACGCCGTGTTCGGCGGCGGCCGCCGCGATGAGGAACGCTCGCGCGCCAAGGAGCGGATCTTCTCGCTGCGCAACGCATTCGGGCAGTGGGACCCGAAGCGTCAGCGTCCAGAGCTGTGGAACTTGTACAACGGGCGCCACGCGCCGGGCGAGCACGTGCGCGTGTTCCCGCTGAGCAACTGGACCGAGCTGGACATCTGGCGCTACATCGCCCGCGAGGACATCGATCTGGCGAGCATCTACTACACGCACGAGCGTCCGGTGTACCTGCGCGACGGAATGTGGATGACGCCCGGCGTGTGGGGCGGCCCACGCGAGGGCGAGGCGCTGGAGACCCGCTCGGTGCGCTACCGCACCGTCGGCGACGGATCCTCCACCGGCGCCATCCTTTCCGACGCGGCCGACAACGAGGCGATCCTCGCCGAAGTCGCCGCGTCCCGACTGACCGAACGCGGTGCGACCCGCGGTGACGACCGGGTTTCCGAGGCCGCGATGGAAGACCGCAAGCGAGAGGGTTATTTCTGATATGTCCGACCTATTGAGGCTGGCCACCGCCGGTTCTGTCGACGACGGCAAGTCCACCCTGGTCGGACGCCTGCTCTACGACACGAAATCCGTTCTGGCCGACCAGATCGACGCCGTCACCCGGGCGTCGGTGGACAAAGGTCTCGCCACACCGGATCTCTCCCTGCTCGTGGATGGGTTGCGCGCGGAACGCGAACAGGGCATCACCATTGATGTCGCCTACCGCTACTTCGCCACGCCGCGCCGCTCTTTCGTGCTCGCGGACACCCCCGGGCACGTGCAGTACACCCGCAACACCGTCTCCGGCGCGTCCACCGCGCAGCTGGTGATCCTGCTCGTCGACGCGCGCAAGGGCGTCATCGAGCAGACCCGCAGGCATGCCGCGGTGCTCGCGCTGCTCGGCGTGCCGAAGCTGGTGCTCGCGGTGAACAAGATCGACCTGGTCGACGACGCCGCTACCGTGTTCGCCGCCATCTCCGCGGAGTTCACCGAGCTCACCCGCACGCTGGGCTGGTCGAGCGAGGACGTGCTGGAGATCCCGGTCTCCGCACTGCACGGCGACAACATCGCCACGCGGTCGGACAACACCCCGTACTACGACGGCCCCTCGCTGATCGAGCACCTGGAGTCGGTGCCGGTCGACGCCGACAGCACCGGCAATCACGCGCTCGGCCTGCGCTTCCCGGTGCAGTACGTGATCCGCCCGCGCACCGCCGAATACCCGGATTACCGCGGCTATGCGGGTCAGATCGCCGCGGGTGCGGTCGCGCCGGGTGACGAGGTGGTGGTGCTGCCCTCCGGTATCCGCACCACCGTGGAGCGGATCGACACCCCCGACGGCGAGCTCGCGGTGGCGCAGACCGGCCGCAGCGTCACGCTGATCCTGGCCGACGAAGTCGACATCTCGCGCGGTGACATCATCGCCTCGGCCGCCGACGCGCCGGAGCCCATCGACACGTTCGACGCCACCGTGTGCTGGCTGGGCGACAAGCCGCTGCGCCCCGGCGCCCGGCTGCTGCTCAAGCACGGCACCCGGACCACCCAGGCGATCGTCGGCACGCTGTTGGAGCGCTTCGACGAGCAGCGCCTCGCGGCCGACCCGAATCCGGAGTCCTTGGAGCTCAACGACATCGGACGCATTGCGGTGCGGGTCGCCGAGCCGATCGCGGCCGACGACTACCGGGTGAACCGGCACACCGGCAGCTTCCTGCTGATCGCCCCGGCCGGTGGCAACACGCTGGCCGCCGGTCTGGTCGGCGATGTGCTGACCGCGGTCGAGGTCGGCACCGGAGTCTGACATGGCGGTATCGCGAGCCCCGTTCGGCACCCGGTTGGTCGCGGGAGCCGAGGGGGCCCGCGCGACATCCCGGTTCGGCTACAGACCTGCCGCGCTCGGACGTGCCACCGCGGAGCAGCCGCCCGCATTGATCGCGGTGGCGCACGGAAGTCGTGATCCGCGGTCCGCGACGACCGTTTCGGCGGCCGTGGCGGCCGTCGCCACCGCGAGGCCGGACCTCGACGTGCGCACGGCCTTCCTCGACCTGAACGCGCCTTCGGTCGAACAGGTCGTGGATTCCCTTGCCGCCCAGGGACATACGCACGCGGTGGTCACGCCGCTGCTACTCGGTAGCGCCTTTCACGCCAGAGTGGATCTGCCCGGCCTGCTCGACGCGGCCCGCACCCGCCATCCCCAGCTGCGGTTGACCCAGGCCGAAGTCCTCGGCGCCGACTCCTTACTGATCGGAGCGCTGCGCGATCGCGTCCTCGCCGCCTGCGACGTCGGCTCCGCCCCGGCGGACCGCCGGATCGGCGTCGCGGTCGCCGCGGTCGGATCGTCATCCGCGGCAGCCAACGCCCGCACCGCCGAGGTGGCTGCGCGCCTCGCCGCCCGCACCGGCTGGCTCACTGAGATCTGCTTCGCGACCGCCGAACCATCGGTGTCCGAAGCGATCTCACGTCTGTATGCCCGCGGCGCCCACCACGCCCTGGTCGCGCCCTGGTTCCTCGCCCCCGGCCTGCTGGCCGACCACCTGCTCCACGCGGCACCCCAAGTCGTCCACACCGACGTGCTCGGCGCTCATCCAGCCCTCACGGCCGTCATCCTGGATCGCTACCATACGGCCATCGCCGAGACGCCCGCGCTCTCGGCCTGACTCGGGCCGGATCGCGCCGATCCCGTCCGCACCGATTTCCCCCACCGGAACAATTGCGAAGCGCAGTCCGACAGCCGAATATACGGCTCGGGTCCGGAGCAACGAAGCGCCCCGGACCCTGGTCCGATCGGCTACGGAATCAGAAGCATTCCAAAGAAATCGGAGACCAAACGGACAAACTGATCGATGAAGCGCGGAATCATCACGTCCTCCTGCCGTCCAGTGAAGTTACCAACCAGTCCGTACTGAATTCGCTCCCCAGCAACGGGTTACAAGGCATTCGTTGCAGACCATGCAAAGGATGGCACCCGCCTGGTCTGACGCCGGATTCCTGCGCGTCGCACCAGTTGACGATCTATTTGCTGCGCAATAGCTTGACTAACCGTCATCGCGGCAACACGCAGAACGATCTTGTCATCGAAAACCGGATCTCGGGATGTCGGCGATAAATGGCGGGGCGGCAGAGATTCCACGCCAGGTTCGTTGTGCCGCAGCGACCGCCACGCGGTGCGCCGCCAACCAGGTAGCGGCTCAGCCGAGCAGGTCGTCGACCAGGGTGCGGGCGGTGGCGACGCCGCGCTCGTCGCCCATTTGCCGCGCGGTGTGCGCCGCGGCGATCACCGCGTCGAGTTCGAACGCGAGGGAATCAGCGGTGCGCTCTCCGAGATGGCCCTGTTCCTGTGCGCGGCGAATTTCCTTGACCAGCAAGGCGAGCCAGTCCCGGCGGTCCGCGGCGATGGCGTCGCGGACCGGGCCCGGTCTGCTGTCGAACTCGGCGAGGGTCGCGACGCGGAAGCATCCTCCGGGGAACGCCGGGTCGGCCACCTGGCCGAACCAGCGTTCCACCAGGGCGCGCAGACGCGGCAGGCCGCGGGGCTCACTCATGCTCGGCGTGATCACCTCATCGATGAACACCTGTCGCGCGCACGCGACCGCGGCGAGTTGCAGGCTCTCCTTGCTGCCGAAGAGGGTTGCGATGCCGCTCTTGCTGAGGCCGAGGTCGCTGGCCAGCCGACCGATACTGAGCCCGGTCAGCCCTTCGACGGAAGCCACGTCGGCGGCGCGGCGGGCAATCGATGCGCGGGATCGCGCGCCCTTGGCCAAGCGCTGATCGGTGCCGCGCGGCGGGTCGGTGACGGACTCGGTCATGGCCCCATTCTTCCACTCGACGGTTGCATATACGAACGTACGGTCGTACTTTAATTATACGAACGATCGTGCGTTTTGTTTCCGCAACCCCGAAGGACTTCCCATGACCGATGTATCCGCGCGGGCGGAAAGCCCACCGACCGCGGCCGCGGCTACCCGCACAGTGCTGATCGCTTGCGGCGCGGCATTCATCGCCTTTCTCGACCTCTCGGTCGTCAACATCGCCTTCCCTTCCATCGCCCGCGACTACCCTGGCACAGCGGCCACCACGCTGACCTGGGTGGTCAGCGGATACGCGGTCGCGTTCGCCGCACTGCTGACCCCGGCGGGCCGGTTCGCCGACGCCCTCGGGCGCCGCAGGCTCTTTCTCGGCGCCCTGGCCGGTTTCGCCCTGACCTCCCTGCTATGCGGTCTCGCGCCCACCGCGGGGTGGCTCATCGCGGGACGGTTGCTGCAAGGCGCCACCGCGGCGCTGATGGTGCCGTCCGCACTCGGCCTGGTACTCGCCGCCACCCCGCGGGAGAAGATCGGCGCGGCGATCGGAGCCTGGTCGGCCGCGGGCGGGTTCGCCGCGGTGGCCGGTCCCGCGCTCGGCGGCGCGCTGGTCGAAGGATTCGGCTGGCGAGCGGTTTTCGTGATCAACGTGCCGGTGGCCGTCGCACTCATCGCCGCGACGGCTTGCATACCGGCCGCCGGCGCCCGGCCGCCCGGTGGTGCGCTACCGGATCCGCTCGGCACGCTCGCGGTCGCGCTGGGTCTGGGCGGATTGGTCGCGGGCGTCACCGAAGGGCAACGCTGGGGCTGGACCTCGGCCGCGACGCTCACCGCGCTGATCGGCGGGGGGCTGCTGGTGGTGGCCGCGCTCGCGCGCTCGGCGCGTCACCACGATCCCGCGATCGCCGTAGAGCTCTGGCGCAGCACATCGTATGCGCTGGCCAACGCGACCTCGTTCGTCTTCGGCGCCGCGATGTTCGCCTGGCTGCTGTCGGGACCGCTGTTCCTGGACGCGATCTGGGGCTATTCGGTACTCGGCTCCGCGGGCGCGATGACCATCGGGGCGGTGGCCTCGATGATGACCGCGACCGTCGCGGGCCGGGTCGGCTCTGCCACGGCCAGGCGGTGGCTCGGCGTGCTCGGCGCGTTGATGTTCGTCGTGTGCACGGCGTGGATGAGCACGGATGCGTTCGGTTCGACTCCGGCGCTGTGGTCGGCGTGGATCCCGGCCGGTGTGCTGGGCGGTGGCGGCATCGGGTTCCTCGTCACCGTGCTGGGCACCGCGGCCGCGAGTTCGCTTCCGCCGCAGCAATTCGCCGCGGGCACCGGCATGAATCTGACGGCGCGGCAGGTGGGCGGCGCGCTCGGCGTCGCCGTGCTCGCCGCGGTGTTCGCGGCGCGTCCCGACGACCCGCTCGGCGCGTTCCACACCCTGTTCGCCGTCTGCGCGAGCATCGCCGCCGTGGCCGCCTGCCTTGCCGCACTGCCCATCCGCACCCCGTCCCCCTCGATCGACAGCTAGGACCATCCGTGACCGACAACGACATTCGCACCGAAGCAAACGACCCGATGCTGCTGCCCGCTGAGGAACAACGCCGCCTGCTCGCCGACGCGCCGTGGCGGCGATACGCGGTGCTCGGCGACTCCATCGCCCAAGGCGTCGGCGACCCGAGCCCGGGGTACGAACCCGTGGGTTGGGCCGACCGGGTCGCCGCCGTGCTCACCGCGGCGCGTCCCGATCTCGCCTACCTGAACACCGGCCGGATCGGTGCCACGTCCGCCCAGGTCATCGCCGAACAGTTGCCATCCGTACTCGAATTCCAGCCCGACCTGGTGCATCTCAGCTGCGGCGGCAACGACCTGTTCCTGCCGGGCGGCGACATCGCCGGCCTGCGCGAGAACCTGGACACCCTGTTCGGGACATTGGCCAGGACGGGGGCTCAGGTCGTCACCTTCACCCTGGCCGACGTCTGGGAAATCGAGCGCATGGCGCTCATGCGACCGATGCGCGACCGCATGGCCGCGCTCAACGATCTGGTCCGCGAGCTGGCCGCCCGCTACGACGCGCTCCTGCTCGAACTCTGGGACCACCCACTACGCCTGCGCGCCGACCTGATGAGCGCCGACCTCATCCACTTCAGCACGAGCGGCCACGCCGTGCTCGCCTCGGACATGGTGCGCACCTTGGCCAGCCTGATTCCGGCCTCTCGCTGATTCCCCATCGGGACGTGGCGGAGACTCTCTTGCTCGTCAGGAGCTACCGCCGGAAGCACTGTCCGCGCCGGGGCGGTAGCGGTCGAGGAGTTCGGCACCGAGGCGGGCCAGCTCCGCGCATACCTCCGGTGGACCGAGCACTTCGATCGATGCACCCCAACCGGCCAGTTGCTGGGCGATCATCCACGCCGTCGGTGCGGTGACGCGGACCCGGACGCGACCGTCCTCGGCCGGGCCGTCCACGAGGCAGTTCCTGCCCTGCTGGTCGCGCAGGATCGGCAGCAGGCGCTCGCGCACGAGGACGATCGCGGCCGTGGTCGAGCGCCGCTGCTCCATCTCCTCGACCACCTCCGCCCAGGCGGCAGACAGATCGAAATCGTCCGGACGATGGGCCGTTTCGCCGGTCGGGATCGCTTCGGCGATGCGGTCGACACGGAAGGTTCGCTGTCCGCGCTCGGTCCCGGCGATCAGGTACCAGACGGCGTCCTTGTCCACCAGGCCCCAAGGGTCGACGAGACGTTCGGAGCGCTCGCCGGTCCGGTTCGCATAGCGCAGCCGGACTTTGTTGCGCTGCACCACCGCCCGTTGCAGCAGCGACACCACCGGCGGCAACTCGCGGTCGGTCGCACCCCAGCGGGCCGGGTCGATCACGACGGCGTCGGCCGCCGCCTCGGCGTCGCCGCGGAACGTCTGTGGAAGTGCCCGCACCAGCTTGCGCAGCGCGGATTTCGCTTCCGGCACCGCACCCGCGGACGGACCGGCAAGCAGGAACAACGCCCGCGCCTCCCCCGCGGTCAACCCGGTCAGGTCGGTCCGGGCGCCACCTACCAGCGACCACCCGCCGCCGCGTCCCGGCTGCGGATACACCGGCACCCCGGCCGCCGACAACGCCTCGAGATCCCGCCGCGCCGTGGCGACCGAGGTCTCCAGCTCCGCGGCGACCTGCGCGGCCGTCACCCGCCCGCGGGTCTGCATCATCAGCAGGATCGCCACCAACCTGTCCGCTCGCATGCGCACAATTCTGCCGCTAAAAGTGATCATTTGGTGGGCACTTTTGGTCGGATGATGGATTTACAGCAAGGACGAACACCAAACGAAGGAGACCCCATGCTGCGCGGAATGGCGACGAGCACCTTCTACGCCGACGACCTCGAGGCCGCCAAAGACTGGTACAGCGAGTTCTTCGGCATCGAGCCGTACTACCACGTCCCGAACGGCTACTACGAGTTCCGGATCGGCGATTACCAGCACGAATTCGGCATCGTGAACCGTGCGTACGCCCCGGCCGGAGCGCGCAACGCGCCCGGCGGCGCCATCGTCAATTGGCATGTCGACGATCTGCGGGCGACGTTCGACCGCCTGCTGGAACTCGGCGCGACGGTCTACGACCCCATCACCCCGCGCGGCAACGGCGAGGGCTTCGTCACCGCCTCGGTGGTCGATCCGTTCGGCAACGTCCTCGGACTGATGTCGAACCCGCACTACCTCGAAGTCGTCGCCAAGACCGGCCCCGTGTAACCGGACGAAGAGGGCACGGCATGGCGTCGGGCGCGTTCGCTTCGCCCGGCGCCACACATCGCCTGTACCGAGTGTCGGCCCTGCCGCGACGGCGCCCAACGATCACCGGTGCAGCACAAAAGGCGCGATGCGGGCGATCGATCCCGCACCCGACCGGCACGTGGCTCGGCCGATTCGTCAGGGACGGAACCAGCGCTCCAGAACCGTCGCGACCCCGTCCTCGAGGACGTGACCGGTGACCTCGTCGGCGAGCCCGCGGATCTCCGCGGGCGCGTTGCCCATCGCTACCCCATGCCCTGCCCAGCAGAGCATCTCGCGGTCGTTGTAGCCGTCGCCGATGGCCAGCGTCGCCTCGCGCGGGACGCCGAGCGCGGTGCGCAGACGTTCCAGCGCCCAGCCCTTGGACACGCCCTCACGCGCTACCGTGAGCCACGGCCCGAACTCGCCGTGGACCCAGCTCGCACCAGGGACGCGAAGGGAGCGCAGCGCGAGCAACATCTCCTCCAGCGAACCGTCCGGCAGCCAGCCGTTCAGTCGAGGGGTTGGTTCGCTGCTCAACACGTGATGGTCGACGAGCAGGAATTCCCCGAGCGAGTATTCGCCGGGGCCGGCGCCGGTGGCCCAGGTTCCCGTTCCGACCTTCTCCACCGCGAAGATCATCTCCGGGAACAACGCGCGCAACGCGGTGATGGCGGGCGCCGGGTCGAATGCCTGCACGGCGACCGGCTCCGCCTTGGCCACGTCGATGTGCACCGCGCCGTTGGAGCACAAGGCGTGCCCGTCGCACAGGCCGAGTTCGACGAGCACGGGACGCGTGGCCAGTAGGGTTCGCCCAGTCGTCACCACGACATGCGCACCCGCCGCTACGGCTGCGCGTACCGCCGCGAGCACTCGTGCGCTGATCGGTGTGCCGGTGTCCAGCAACGTCCCGTCCACGTCCAACGCGATCAACTGGGGTCCCCCGGATGCCATCAGCCTATTGTGCATCCGCGATGCGATACCCGTCAGCGAATCTTGTGTGCCGAGAACTGAACGTGCACCGGATGATTCGTCCCGGCGGCCCGGTCTTCCACTGCGATGACACGAACGTGCACCGGCACCGCCGGCCAGTCGGCTGACGCCGTCCACCGGGCAGAACGGAAGCCGCCGTCCCCGCACACCGCAACGCGGTCGACCTTGCTGGACGCTACTAGCGACTGCGGGCTCCGCCACCAGCGCTCGCGCCCCCGGCTGCTCGCCCGGACCCGCCCGGTTTCGATCCCCCGACCGAGCCCGACCGACTCGATGATCCGCCGGAAGACGAAGCATCCGAGGAGTTTCCGCCTACGGAACCACCCCGAGAAGACGCACCGCCCTGGCGGCCGCCCGATGCGGATCCACCGGTCGAGACGCCACCGGTCGACCCACCCGACGAGGAACCACCCGTCGACCCACCCGACGAAGCTCCCCCGGACGCGCCATCCGAAGACGAATCACCGGCGGACCTATTCCGCGCGGAATTGCCGGTCGAACCGCCGTTCGACGCGGTGCCGCTGGTGGTATCGGCGCTTGAAGACGTTCCGCCGGTCGCGGATTGATCGGAACCTCCGGGCGCGGTGTGCCCGGTCCCACCCGGCGACGAGCCACCCGGTGTGCTCGTTCCGGAAGAGTCACTCGGACCGTCCGATGCCGTTCCGGGTCCGTGCGTGTGGGACGCGCCGGTAGCGGGAGTATCCGTGGCGGTCCCTGTCGTTGCGCTAGGGCTGGCAGGACCGGAAGCCGGGCTCGACCCCGGTGCTGTCGAATCGACCTGTTGCGCAGGCAAATTCACGCTCGGCGCCGGGATGGGAGCGCCGGGCTGTGTCTGCGCGGGCGTCCCGGCGGCAGGAACGGGAAGCTGCCCCGGCTCGGGGGCCAGCCCAGCCCCGGGAGGCTGACCGACCACGAGCCGACCCGGCATACCGGACGCGGGAAGCCGAGCGGGATCCTTGGGCGCGGGCCGGATGACCGGGTCGAACGGCAGCGGATTCGCGAAGTACGCGGGATCGCCATATCCGCCGCGACGCAATCCGCCTGGGGTACAGCAGTCTCGCGGATCTCGATGCGAGCCGATCCGGGACTCGGACACCGAAGGACCATAGCCCGCGCTGCGCGGTACCGGCGTAATGAATCGGGTGTAGGCGGAGGCCCGCGGCGATACGAGCGCGGGCAGCACGCGGTTCGAATTCCATCCGGCTGGCGAAGACATTCGAGACCAAGCCTCCGCGAACTGCCCGCCGCCCACCTCATAGAGCAGGTTGTCGGCTGGTACCCCGAGATCGGGAAGACGCTCCAGCATGGGCGACAACTCGGGAACCGTAGGTCCACCGAACACGGTTACGGCCGACATCGCGACCGCGGAGACCACCGCCGCGCTGGAGAACACGGCCACTCGCGGAGCATTGCCGCGGTCGCTCGCGGCGCCGAGCGCCATGGTTCGCGCCGCCATGAGGGCGGCGCCCGCGGCGGTGGTACAGCTCGGATCGGCCGAAATCACCACGGGACGGCCGAGTTCGGCGAGCGTGCGAGCCACTTCGGCGGGGCGGGACGCGCCGCCCACCAGCAAGATGCAGCCGATATCGGACATCGTGATGCCCGCCGACCGAACACAGTCACGGACCAGCTCGAGGGAGTCCTGCACGTGTGCGACGCGCAGTCCGTCGATGTCGACCAGGGAGGTCATCGACAGACGGGCAGACTTGGACGAGACATCCGGGGCGTAGCGCGCGATCATCGAACCCAGCGGCCTGCCGCCGAAGTCGTAGGATCGCATCGGCTTTCCGATCATGGGATGGTTGTCCCAGTCCGGGCCGACCCGCACGATGGTCACGTCGAGACTCGTGCCGCCGAGGTCGTAGACCAGCACGAAGCTGGTCTGCAGCGGGCCGTGCTCGTGTTCCAGCCATTCCGCGGCCGCGACGGGCTCCGGCACAAGAAGCACGTCGCCCGCACCCGATAGGTCCAGCGCTTGGCGCAGCAGCGAGACCTGCTTGTCGGAGTACATCGCCGGGTAGGTCGTCACGACGCCCGCTTCGGACGCACCCGGCTCGACCGCGCGGAGTTCGTTCACCACCGCGGCGACGAGATTGGCCGGCGACCAGATGCGCCCGCCGACGATCACAGCGTCCGGATCACGACCCAGGTCCGCGAAATCGGTAACCGCCATGCTGAATTGGGGGATCCCCCCGAGGCGCAGTCCGCCCGCGCTGTCGAATGTCACCGCGGTGCGCCGCGACCGCACCGCTGGTCGCGTGCGCTCCGCGGTGACCGAAGCCGTCACGGAGTTCACTGTACCGATGCTGAAACCCAGACCTGTCGTCATTCGCTATCCCGTCAACGCACCGTGACCACGTCCATCACATGGAGTTCCCTGTGGCCGCGGTCGTCTTCCAAACAGCCACCACAGGTTAGCTGCTTCACGACCGCATGGATGCGCAATTGATATGAAATGTTTCGCCGATCGCCACAATCGCGCGAATTACCAGGTAAACGCCCCATACTGCCGCGTTCAGCCCTCTCTACATTGCTCAATGAGGTTGCGCTCGGCGACATTCCGCTACCCCACAGCGATCTCGATATCGCCGCGACAATCCGACCGGAGGATGGTTTCCAGCGCTGAAACACACCGCACGACAGACACTTATCGGTCGGTTACCAAAGTGTTGCCCCAGCTGTGAATTTCCGGCTGCCACCACCCAGGGCAACTCGTTGACGTATCAACGCAACGTCCGATATACGCCAGCATCGCCCTCGGCCCCCGGCTTGACTCGACAGCAGACCCCATCACCGAGGTGGGATCGCGAGAGTCGAAAGAGAAGTGAAACCATGCGAACACGATTCGCCGAGCAAGTCGTCCTGATCACCGGCGCCAGCTCGGGCGTGGGCAAGGCGGTGGCGATGCGGGTCGCGGGTGAAGGCGCCGCGGTCGTGCTCGGCGCGCGCGGCAAGGACGCGGGTGAGCAGGTGGCCGCTGACATCCGCGCGGCCGGCGGGCGCGGGCTGTTCGTGCCGACCGACGTCACGGTGGAGCAGGACGTGGCCCGGCTGACCGAGGCGGCGGTCTCCGAATACGGCCGCCTGGACGCCGCATTCAACAACGCGGGCGCCGTGCGCGCGTTCGGACCGATCTCGCAGATCGACGAGGCGGGCTGGCGCGAAGACCTGGAGCTCAACCTGACCAGTGTGTTCTACGGCCTGCGGCATCAGGTGCCCGCGCTGGCGGCCTCCGGCGGCGGCGCGATCCTGAACAACGCGTCGAATCTCGGCGTGGTCGGGATGGGTTCGGTGGCGCCCTACGTGGCGGCCAAGCACGGCGTGATCGGCTTGACCAGAGCGGTGGCGCTGGAGGCCGCCGACCAGGGCGTCCGGGTCAACGCGCTGGTGTCCGGGGCGGTCGACACTCCGGCGTTCCGGAATTCGATGGGCGCCACGCCCGAAGGAGAGGCGGCCATCGCCGCCCTGCATCCGATGGGCCGCATCGCCACTCCGGCGGAAATCGCCTCGTTCTGCGCCTACTTGCTCAGTGGCGAGGCGAGTTTCGTCACCGGCGCGGCACTGGCCATCGATGGCGGATTCACCGCACGCTGACTACCCCCGGACAAGGGTCCGCCTCGAGGTACCGGTGCAGGCGGGGTACCTCGAGGCGGAGTTCAGGCGCGAGCCAGCAGACGGCGGGCGCGGCCGGGGCGAGCGGCTCCTGCGGCGCGCACCGCGGGCTGACGCAGACGCACCAAGCGGTCGAACTCCGCGGCGGTTCCGGTGGGTTCGGGTAGCAGGCCCGCGTTGAAGTCAGCGGCCAACTGCTCGACCGTCTCCTGCGCACAGGACTTGTTCGTGCCGATGAATCCGGTGGGTCCGCGCTTGATCCAGCCGGTGACGTAGGCGCCGGGCACCACCGAGCCGCCCGCACGCTCCAGTACGCGGCCTTCCGCGTTCGGAATGACTCCCGCGCTCTCGTCGAACGGCACTCCCGGCACGGCGACGCCGCGGTAGCCGACCGAGGTGAGCACCATTCCGGCCTGGAGCCGATCGGTCTCTCCCGTCGCGACCGCGCGAATACGTCCGTCCGGGTCGGTGACGAGCTCGGTGCGGCCGATCTCGATGCCGGTCACCCGGTCGGTGCCCAGGATTTCGGTGGGCGCGGCCAGGTTGCGGAATACGATCCGCTTGCGCTCACCGACGGGCCTGGCGCGCACGCTGTGCAGCAGTCGCAGCTTCTGTTCGACATGGAAGGGCAGGTCCGCGCCGAGGCCGGGCAGCTCGCCTTCGATCACGATGTCCACATCGCAGCCGAGCAAACCGGCGAATTCCGGCACGGTGAACGCGGATTCGAGCGGGCCGCGCCGGCCGAGCACGACCACTTCCTCGACCTTGCTCTCCCGCAATGCCCGTAGCGCATACGGCGCGATGTCGGTGCCGGCGAGCGCATCCGGGTCGCTGGTCAGGACCCGCGCGACATCGAGGGCGACATTGCCGTTGCCGACGATCACCGCACGCCGACCGGACAGGTCGAAAATCCGATCCACGTAATCGGGATGACCGTTGTACCAAGCCACGAAGTCGGTGGCCGGCACGTTGCCGGCCAGGCCCTCACCCGGGACGCCGAGCTTGCGATCCGAGGACGCACCCACCGCGTAGATCACCGCGTGGAAGTGGTCGAGCAGTTCGGCGGGCGAGACGTGCGCGCCGACCTCGACATTCAGGTACGACCCGAACCCCGGCTGCGCCGAGATCACGTCGAACAGCGCGCCGACCTTCCGGGTCTTGTCGTGGTCCGGCGCGACGCCGTGCCTGGCCAGCCCGTAGGGCACCGGCAGCCGGTCGAGCACGGTCACCGACACGTCGGGCTGGGTCAGCAGTTCGTCGGCGGCGTACATCGCCGACGGCCCCGACCCCACGATGGCCACCCGCAACGGCGTGCGCTCGGTGTGGATCCGCGCCGCGGGCACCGGCCGGGCCAGCAGCGGGCGCGGGCGGGTCTGCCGGTAGAAATCGGCGTTGATCTCGATGAACGGCTTCTGCTCTTCGGTCAGCTTCGTCGATGACACGATGGCGTCGACCGGGCACGCGGTAGCGCACGCACCGCAGTCCACGCACGCCTTTGGGTCGACGTACAGCATCTCCGCCGTCCGGAAGTCCGGTTCGTCAGGCGTGGGATGGATGCAGTTGACCGGGCAGGCGTACACGCAGGACGCGTCGCTGCAGCAGGATTGGGTGACGACGTAGGGCATACGGCTCAGGCGACCTTGCTCACGGCGCGCAGCGGCTCCGAACGATACCGCGTGGCGTGACCATCGATCCCGAGCGCCTTCCAGACGGCCTTGGCGACCGGGTTCATCAGCCCGATGTCCTTGGCCAAGGTGCGCACGTCGCAGAAGTAGTCGCTGAAAACCTGCTTGGCCTCCTTGGACCCGTAGAACAGGTCCTTACGAACCTGCTCCGGGATGTCGAACTCGGTGAAGAACGACCGCGGCGGGGTCACGATGGCGCGGCCGAGGATCCACATGACGATCGGCATGGCCAGCGAAAGAATGAACTTCTGCATCGGCTTCGCCTGCGGCACATGGTTCTTCAGGAACTCGTGCGCGAAGGAGATGTGCCGCGCCTCTTCCGCGACGTGAATCGCCATCACGCCGAGCATGATCGGGTGCACCTCTTCACCCGAGCGCAGGATCTGCTTCTGGATGTGGTCGATCGGCTCTTCGCCGGCCAGCACGGCCATGAAGAACAGGTTCGGGAACCACGCCGCCACCGGCGCGCCCAGGTACTTGAACTTGCTGACCAGCGGGCCCATGCCGGGCACGTCCAGCCCGATCCGGTTGACCATCTCCTGGAACATCAGGGTGTGGTTGTGCTCCTCGATCATCTCGTGGGAGCAGTACCGGAACTCGGGCGACCCGTTCGGCAGGCCGAAGTTGTGGATGACCATGCCACTGATCAGGATCGACTCGAACTGCAGGCCGACCTTGGCGATATTCGCCTGCCGGTATTTGCCGACCGCGATCTTCTGCTCGGTCGACAGCGCCTGGTACCAGGGGTGGCGGGCCACCGTATCGGCGGACACCGGCAGGATCCAGCGCTCCTCACCGGCGTCGGCGGCGAAGTCGGGATTGTCCCAGTCGATGTCCTCGAACGGGTCGAAGTGCTTGTTGACCGAACCCTCGGAGAGCAGCAGCAGCTTCGCGGCGTACTCCTGCGCCTTCTCCAGATCGGGATCCACTGCGGGCGTCACGGCTGCGGACATCGTCGTCACTGCCTCTCCTCAATGTAACCATTTAGCTGTATCCCATGGTTACACCAACGGAGAGTTACGTCAACCCGGCAGTTGCTCGGGCCGTCCGGCGATGCGCGCCCTCATCACGCGCACCGCCGGACGGCCCATGCATTTCACCGGCCCGGATCTGCACCGAACAGGCGCAGTCGGACGAAGTCCTCCGCTGGCCCGCCGGGCTGAGCGAAGGCAGAGGCAGACCACCTAGCCCATGAGCGCCCCGTCCCCCGCCGCCAAAAGCGAGGTCGCGAGCCCGGTGGTCCACACACCCGTGACGACGGCCGCCCTGCTCAACCGGCGCCTGGTCCGGCGCGACAGCATCAGCGCGCGTGTGGCGGCGCGCCGACGGGCACGGCGGCGGCGGATGCGTCGCTGCTCGGCCGCCGCCTCCGCCGCGGCCGCCGCCCTGCGGCCCAGGATCGCGGCGCCGTCGGCGATGGTCCGCTCGGGATCCGCCGCCGTGATCACCGGCCTGGCCAATTCATCCGCGAGGACCTGGGCGACCTCCGCGGGACGCGCCGCACCGCCGACCACCAGGACGCAGTCGACATCGGCCATGGTGACGTCCGCGACGCGCAAGCAGCGGTACACGAGCTGGACGGATTCGCGGATATGGCGGGCGCGCAGTTCCTCGGCGGCCGCGTCGGTGACCGACTGCGCGACCGAGGACGAGGGCAGATCGGGTCCGGCATGCTCGGCGACCAACGCACCGAACGCGCGTCCGCCGAATTCAGTGGAGCGCAACGACACACCGACGATCGGATTGCGCGGACACCCGGCCCCGACCCGGACCAGGGTGACGTCGAGGCCCGCGCCGCCGAGATCGTAGACCAGCGCGAGTCCGGGCATCAGCGGACCGCGATCGGCTTCCAGCCAAGCCGCCGCCGCGACCGGCTCGGCGACCAAGGCGACCTTTCCGAGTTCGACGCCGTCCAGCGCCGCGCGCAGCGCGTCGACCTGCTCGTCGGCATAGCGGGCGGGATAGGTCATCGCGATGCCGACGCCGCCACCCGCCGGATGATCCTCCAGCACCTCGCCGACCAGGCACTTCGCGACCGTGGCGACGAGGTCCGCCGGCGCGAGCGCGCGGTTGCCGACCCTCGCCCAGGTACTGGAACGCTGCGTGAGATCGGCGAACTCGGTCACCGCGCGACCGTGCCTCGGCAGCATGCCGACCCTGGCCACGCCGGTGCTGTCGAAGACCAATGTGGTCCGGCGCGTGATGGTCTGCGGGCGCTGCGTTTTGCGCCGTCCCGGCGGAGACTTGGCCGACCCCTCCTCCGCGAGAACGGAAACCGTGTTCACCGTACCGATACTCAATCCGAGACCAACCGCCATCGAAAACCACCCCGATCGCCGTGCCGAATTGCTTCGAACGCCGTCCAGGCAACCACTCCGCGATCTTCCTGCCAAGGCCGGACAACCGATTGTCCGCAGGCCGCCTGTCGTTGGCCGCGTTGTTCGTGCGGTCGTCGGCGCGCTCACCTGCGCACACCGGGGCGGATATTCCGTCCGGTCGGATTTCGTTGCGACACGCGGAGATCGACACATGCCCGGTTATGGTTTGCCAGGACTCGCGTTTTATACCGCTCTGTCCGGAACGACACAGCCGGAAATGCGGAGATGCCCCTCAGAAAGTCCGAAATCTGAAGTGCGGGCGATTTGCCGCTTCGAGGCAGGAGTCAATCGGACACCGTGCAGCCGGATCCGCTCACACACCTGGCTCGACGTCGCCATCACCGACATCGCGATACGGCCTCCGTGCCGTCAGCTCGGCCCAGCACCGCACCGCAGAGTGGCACGAGACGGCCGCCGCCGAATACCCGAAAAGCGCAGCAACTTTCCAGCACACAGTCGCAGGATCGAGTCGCGGCTATCCGAAATGTCCTAGTGCGCAGGGAGTTCCGGAATGCGGGTGGCCCGGACGTAGACCGTCTCGCCGTCCGAAAGCCGCAGCGCCTCCGCGTCACCGCGGGTGACCTGCGCGGCGAACAGGTCGCCCGTCGCGGCGTTGCGCAGTTCCACCCGCACCTCGAAGCCGAGATGGACCACGCGCTCCACCGTAGCCCTGGTGACGCCCGCGGATTCCGCCGTGCCCTCGTGCTCGGCGTGCGCCATGCTCGGGTCACGGCCGACGCGAATGTCGTGTGGACGCACCAGATGTCCGTTGAGCCGGGCCACGGCACCGAGGAAGGACATGACGAACTCGTTGGCGGGCCGGTCGTACACGTCCTCCGGAGTGCCGATTTGCTCGATACGGCCCTTGTTCATCACCGCGATGCGGTCGGCGACGTCGAGCGCCTCCTCTTGGTCGTGGGTGACCAGCACGGTGGTCACGTGGACCTCCTCGTGCAGGCGGCGCAGCCAGGTACGCAGATCGGCGCGAACCTTGGCGTCCAGCGCGCCGAACGGCTCGTCCAGCAGCAGCACCTGCGGATCGACGGCGAGCGCGCGGGCCAGCGCCATGCGCTGGCGCTGGCCCCCCGACAGCTGCGCGGGGTACCGGTGCTGGAAGCCGTCCAGCCCGACGATGCCGAGCAGTTCGTCGACGCGCTTGTTGATCTCGTTCTTCGGGCGCTTGCGGATCTTCAGGCCGAACGCCACGTTGTCGCGCACGGTCATGTGCTTGAACGCCGCGTAATGCTGGAACACGAAACCGATGTCGCGCTTCTGCGGCGGCACCCGGGTGACGTCGCGGCCCGCGATGCTGACCACGCCGGAGTCCAGCGACTCCAGCCCGGCGATCGAGCGCAGCAGCGTCGACTTGCCCGACCCGGACGGGCCCAGCAGCGCGGTCAGCTCACCGGAGGGGATGTCGATGGTGACGTCGTCCAGGGCGGCGAACGAACCGTAGTTCTTGTTCGCGTTGGTCACGGTGATCACTGTGCGTCCCGCTTACGTTCGAGGAGGGTCATCAGCAGAAGGGTGACGAGCGCGATGCCCATCAGCAAGGTCGCGGCGGAGTAGGCGCCGAAGGTGTTGTGGTCGTTGATGTACCGGCCGTGCACGAGCAGGGTGAGCGTCAGCGACTGGCCCGGCAGCGCCGAGGACACCATGATCACCGCGCCGAACTCGCCGAGCGCGCGGGCCACGGTGAGCACCACACCGTAGGTCAGGCCCCACCGGATCGCGGGCAGCGTGATCCGCCAGAACGTCTGCCACCTGGACGCGCCGAGGGTCGCCGCGGCCTGCTCCTGGTCGTCGCCGATCTCGTGCAGCACCGGCTCGACCTCACGCACCACGAACGGCAGCGTGACGAAAATGGTGGCGATCACCATGCCGGGCAGGTTGAAGATCACCTTCAAGCCCAGCTCTTCCAGCCCGCCGAACCAGCCACCCGCGCCCCAGAGCAGGATCAGCGCGACGCCGACCACCACGGGCGAGACCGCGAACGGCAGGTCCACGATCCCCTGAACCAGATTGCGGCCCGGGAATTTTCCGCGGACCAGCGCGATCGCGGTCACGATGCCGAAGACGACGTTCACCGGGACGACGATCGCCACGATCACCAGGGACAGCTGGAACGCCGAGATCGCCGCGGGTGTGGTGATCGAGTCGATGAACGCGCCGATACCCCGTTCGAAGGTGCGCAACAGAATGATGACCAACGGCAACACCAGCAGCACGAACAGGTAGCCGAGCGCCACTGTCCGCAACGAAATGCGGGTCAACGGGGAAAGTTTCATCGGGTGGGCTCCATCCTGCGGGAGGCCCCGAGGAATGCGCGATCGTGTCTCATCGGGTCGCCTGTTCCTTGCGGGCGGTGCGTTCGGCGAGCAGCCGCAGCACGAGCAGCGTCGCGAACGAGATGGCGAGCAGTGCCACGGACACCGCCGCCGCGTTCACCGGCCGGTCGATCTCGATCTGCTTCTGGATGTACTGGGAGGCCATCTCGGTCTCGCGCGGGATCGCGCCACCGATCAGCACCACCGACCCGTATTCACCGATCGCGCGGGCGAAGGCGAGGCCGCCGCCGCTGATGATCGCGGGCGTCAACGCGGGAAGCACGATCCGGCGGAATGTGGTCCAGTTGTTCGCGCCGAGCGAGAGCGCGGCCTGCTCGACCTCGCGGTCGGCCTCGATCAGCACCGGCTGCACCGAGCGCACCACGAACGGCAGCGTGACGAACGCCAGCGCCACCACCAGGCCCGGCTGGGTGGCGTTGAGGTGGATGTCGATCGGGCTCTGCGGTCCGTAGAGCGACAGCAGCACGATGCTGGCCACGATGGTCGGCAGCGCGAACGGCAGGTCGATCAACGCGTTGACCACGCCCTTGCCGGGGAACTGGTCGCGCACCAGCACCCAGGCGATGAGCGTGCCCATCACCACGTTGATCACCGCCACGACCACCGAGACGAGCACGGTGATGCGCAGCGAGTCCAGCGCGGCGGGCGCGGTGACGGCGTCGGCGAAGCCGGACCAGCCGTCCTCGAAGCTGGTCACGGTGAGCGCCGCCAGCGGCAGCAGCACGATGATGCTCAGCCACAGCACCGCCGTGGCGATGCCGAGCGGGCCGACCGAGCCGGTCACGCGCAGCCACGACCAGTTCCAGCGCCCGGTCCGGCGCGCGGCGTCGGAGACGCCGGGACCGTCCGCCTGCGCGGTCCCGGCGTTACTGCTGTCAATCACAATCGTCCAGTATCCCGTGTAACGAGGGTCACCCCGCTACTTGGTCGCCTTGTCGTAGATCACCGCGACGGAGCCGGTGTTCGCGGCGAACAGCTCCTTGTCCACGGTCTTCCAGCCGCCGAGATCGGCGATCGTCCAGAGCTGCTGCGGGGCCGGGAAGTCCTTGGCGTAGTCCGCGGCGACCTTCGGGTCGACCGGGCGGAAACCGGCGGCGGCCCAGGCATTCTGGCCCTCGGCGGTGAAGAGGAAGTCGCGGAAGGCGACCGCCTTCTCCTGGTTTTTGCTGTTCTTCAGCACCGCGACCGGGTTCTCGATCTTGAAGGTGACCGGCGGGACGATGTGCTCGATCGGGTCGCCGTTGCGCTCGGCGAAGATCGCCTCGTTCTCGTAGCTCAGCAGCACGTCACCGGTGCCCTGCAGGAAGGTCTCGGTCGCCTCCCGGCCGGACTTCGGCTGCACCTTGACGTGCTCGGAGGAGACCAGCCGGCTCAGGTAGTCCAGGCCCGCCTGCGGGTTCTTGCCGCCGTCGCTCTTGGCCGCGTACGGCGCCAAGAGGTTCCACTTGGCCGAACCGGAGCTGAACGGGTTCGGGGTGACCACCTCGATGCCCGGCTTCAGCAGGTCGTCCCAGTCCTTGATGCCCTTCGGGTTGCCCTTGCGCACCACGAGCGCGACCACCGAACCGAACGGAATTCCCTTGGTCGCGTCGGCGTTCCAGCTCGCGTCCACCAGGCCGGCGTCGACCAGTCGGGTGATGTCGGGCTCCACGGAGAAGTTGACGACGTCGGCCTCGGCGCCGTCCTTCACCTTGCGGGACTGGTCGCCGGAGGCGCCGTAGGACTGCTGGATCTGGACGCCTTTGCCCTGCTCGGTCTTGTTGAACTCGGGGATCACCTTGTCGAAGCCGGGCTTCGGCACGGCGTAGGCGTAGAGGTTCAGGGTCCCGGCGCTGCCGTCGGCGTTGTCTCCCCCGACTGTGTCGCTGGCTCCGCCGCCGCACGCCGTCAGCGCGACCGCCGCGAGTGCGGCAAGGGCAACGGCGCTGTAGCGTCGGCGCGGCGAAAGCCAGGATTTGCGAGCCATCGGAGTGGACCTTTCGTGCGGACCGCCAACTGTCCGGTAATACGTCGGTGGCGGCGACAATGGTGTTGATCAGCAGACCTGCCGACGACATGAGACGGCAGTGGCGCGACTATCGGCCGCGACGGGCCGGGAGGACGAGCACATCTGCGGGAAGCGCGCCAGTCTACTGGGAAACGAGACGCGGACGTGCCCGGTCGCCGATCAACGACAGTAGACGTCCGCGACCGCGAGGTCACCGACAGCAATCAACGCCAACTCATGGCGGACCTGCGGGACTGCGCTCGACGACACGGGGCGACTGTAGCAGAGCGCACGGCGGAGTTCGAATCGAAGATCCCAGGAAGAGCGGGGTTTCATCGCATGTTCACCGGTGCGCATCGCGTGCGTACCCTGTCCCCCTGCGGTAGCGGCCGCCGGGGCATCCCGCCGACCGCATGGTTCTGGCTATCTTGCGGGCACTGCCGAGATTCGGCATTGGTGCCCGGTACGCTGCGTAGCTCCCCGGGGCCGTCACCCCAGCCGCCCCGGAGCATCGCGACGCCGAATCAGCGACGAGATGACGGTAGCCGCCGCCCACATACACACGACCCGACGTGACCGCGGACCGGCTGGACGGCGCCCGCGGATGGGTCCGTCGCGCAAACCCGCTCCGCGGATCGGTGGGAATTCCAGCGGCGCCGCGCTCAGCGGGTGATCAACCAGGCGACGACGATGAGCACGAGCAGAGCGATCAGCGCGAGCTGGACCCGCGAACGAGGCATCAGCGCGCTCCGCTCTGCACGGGCCTGCGGTCCTCCGCGGGGACCTGCTCGGGTTCGGGCATCGCCGCCGCGGCGATCGGTGCGGGCCGCACCGGTACGATATCGGCGGTGTACCGGCGGTCGAGCATGCGCAGCACGGCCCGCAGGACGCGGTCGAGCCCGTAGGCGATGGCGAAGCTGATCGGGACCATGCCCACGAGGACCACGAGAAACTGCGGAATGAACGGCAGCCCCGCGACCCACAGCTCGAAACCGTCCCACCATCCTGCGATGCGATGCACGGCTCCAGCCTAGTCGGTTCGCCGCTCGGCTCCGTAGGGCCGGGAACCGCGACGGCCACCCAGCAGTGGACGAGAGGCCCGCATCGACCCCAAGATGGGGTATGGCGTCCGCAGATGACCTCATCGCCAACGACACCGATGGCATGCCGTCGAACCTCGCCGAGCAGCACCGCCACGGTGCCCACCCGCCGATCGATGACTACGCGTTCCTGTCCGACTGCGAGACCAGCTGCCTGGTCGCCAGCAACGGCGCGGTGGAATGGATGTGCGTGCCGCGGCCGGACTCGCCGAGCATCTTCGGCGCGATCCTGGATCGCAGCGCGGGCCACTTCCGCATCGGGCCCTACGGCGTCAACGTGCCCGCCGCCCGCCGCTATCTGCCCGGCGGGATGATCCTGGAGACCACCTGGCAGACCGGCACCGGCTGGCTGATCGTGCGCGACGCGCTGGTGCTCGGCGGGTGGCACAACCTCGATCAGCGCAGCAAGACACACCGGCGCACGCCGATGGACTGGGATGCCGAGCACCTGCTGCTGCGCACGGTGAAATGCGTGAACGGCACCGTCGAGCTGGAGATGAGCTGCGAGCCCGCCTTCGACTATCACCAGGCCACCGCCCGCTGGGAGTACACCGGCAAGGTGTACGAGGAGGCGACCGCGGTCCGCAGCGACGACCCGAGCGCCGGTCCGACCCTCGTGCTCACCACGGATCTGCGCCTCGGCCTGGAGGGCAGGGAGGCCCGCGCCCGCACCAGGATGAAGGAGGGCGACGAGGTCTTCGTCGCGCTCACCTGGTCGGAGCTGCCGGCCCCGCGTACCTTCGAAGAGGCCGCGCACAAGATGTGGCAGACCACCGAATGCTGGCGCCAGTGGATCACTCTGGGCAAGTTCCCGGACCATCCGTGGCGCAACTATTTGCAGCGCAGTGCGCTCACGCTCAAGGGACTCACCTACGCGCCGACCGGAGCGCTGATGGCGGCGCCGACCACATCGCTACCGGAAACGCCTGGCGGCGAACGCAATTGGGACTACCGCTACACCTGGGTGCGGGACGCCAGTTTCGCGCTGTGGGGCCTGTACACGCTCGGCCTGGACCGTGAGGCCGACGACTTCTTCGCCTTCCTCAACGACGCGACCACCGGCGAGAACGGCGAACCCGTTCCGCTGCAGGTGCTCTACGGCATCGGCGGCGAGCGGGAACTCACCGAGACCGTCCTCGACCATCTGAGCGGTTACGACAACGCCCGGCCGGTGCGCAAGGGCAACAACGCCTACAACCAGGACCAGCACGATATCTGGGGCACCATGCTGGATGCGGTGTACCTGCATGTGAAGTCGCGCCAGCAAGTGCCGGAGACCTTGTGGCCGCTGCTGGTCCGCCAGGTGCACGCGGCCATCGCGCATTGGAAGGAACCCGACCGCGGCATCTGGGAGGTGCGCGGCGAGCCACAGCATTTCACCTCGTCCAAGGTGATGTGCTGGGTGGCGCTCGACCGCGGCGCGAAACTCGCCGAGCTGCACGGTCAGTACGAGCACGCCGAAGAGTGGTACGGCATCGCCGAGGAGATCAAGGCCGACGTCCTGGCCAACGGGGTGAACTCCGACGGCGTGTTCACCCAGGTCTACGGCGGCGACACGCTGGACGCCTCGCTGCTGCTGGTGGTGCTCACCCGATTCCTGCCACCGGAGGATCAGCGGGTACGCGCCACCGTGCTCGCCATCGCCGAGCGCCTCACCGAGAACGGCCTCGTCCTGCGATATCGCACCGAGACCACCGATGACGGATTGAGCGGCGTGGAAGGAGCGTTCACCATCTGCTCGTTCTGGCTGGTCTCCGCGCTGGTCGAGATCGGCGAGATCCAGCGGGCCAGGCATCTGTGCGAGCGGCTGCTCGGCTTCGCCAGCCCGCTACGGCTGTATGCCGAGGAGATCGATCCGCGCAGCGGCCGCCACCTGGGCAACTTCCCGCAGGCGTTCACCCACCTGGCGCTGATCAACGCCGTCACGCACGTGATCAGGGCCGAGGACTCCCGCCACGCGGGCCAATTCCAGCCCGCGCACACACCACCGGGTCATCCAGTCTGACAAAACTGGATGGTTCTCCTCTGCCACCACCGGGTCATCCAGTCTGACAAAACTGGATGGTCTCCGTTGCCACCACGTGGAGGCGGGAACCTACACGGGCACCAGGCCGTCGGCTTGGTCGCGCAGCACACGCAGATTGCCCAGCCGCGCCTCGAGCTCGGCGATCCGTTCCTGTCCGCGGTCGCCGTACTTTCCGTAGTTCTCCTCGGCGAGCCGTAGTGCTTCGTCCGCGCCGCGCGAGGCCTCGGTCGCGATCTCGGTGAAGTGGTCGCGCAGCACACGCTGCATGGCGCGCAAGCGGTTTCGCGATTCCTTGCCGACCTGGAAGATCACGTCGTCCATCAGGCGTGCGACCGCGACCTTGGCCTCGGCGCGGCGACGCAGCTTGCGGTTCTTGCGGTCGTCCCACAGCGCGTTCACGCCGAGCAGGATGCCCGCGCCCGCCGAGTACCAGTTCACCAAGGACATACCGAGCAGGCTGGTAGCCAGACCGACCATCAGGATGCCGCCGTAGGAGCCGCGCAGACCGGTCAGGAACTGCTGGGTGACACCGGCTTTCGCGCTCTCCAACGGCTCCAGGGGCTGCACCGTTTCGAGTACCTCCCCCGGATTGGCCAACCGCAGGTCGACCAGCGGCGCGGCACGGTTGTGGGCCGGGAACTTGGCGGCCACCTGCTCGCACAACTCCACCGAGCGGTAGTGCGCGACGGCGAAATTCTCTTCGACGGCCTCGCAGATCCGCGCGTCCAGGTCGGCGCCGAAATTCTTCCACCGGCGGGCCGGATCGGTCCGGGCGATCTCGGCCTCGGCGTCGCGGATCAGGCTGCGCAGCCGGTGACGCAGGTCGTGCTCGATGTCGGCCATCAGCTCCGTGCCGCCGTCGACGAGGGTGACCTGCCAATTCGCGGTGCGCTGCCGCAACTGCTCGGCCTCGTCGCGGGCGCGGACGAGCTGGTCGGTGATCTCGGCCCTGCGGTGCGGATCACGCAGCGCATCGGCCTCGGTCCGCAGCGTCAGCGCGAGGTGGTCGCAGACCAAGCGGATATCCCCGACCCCGGCTTCCAGCGCCACCGCGTCCGCGCGGGCGATCACGTAGTCGCGCAGATGGTCGATCAGTTGCGGCACACCCGATTCGATGTCGCGCTGGTAGTTGCCCGTCGTCCCGGCCTGCCGATGCAACTCCGCGGACACCGGCGCGACCGCGAAGCCGAGCCCCGCCGCGTCGAGCAGTTCCCGATTGCGTTGCTGGGTGTGCGACCAGTGCGGAAAGACGTCGATCTTGTTCAGCACGCAGACCACCGTCGGGCAGATCTGCTGGATACGCTGCAATTCCGCGATCTGTTCCATGGCCAGCTCGGCGCCCGCGTTCCCGACGTAGAGCACGGCGTCGGCCGCGGCGATCATCGACCAGGTGGTGCGGTTGTCGCCCAGCGCGCCCGGCGCGTCCATGACCACGACGCCATCGGCAAGCAACGGGCTCGGCTGGGTGAATTCGGCGCGTACGACACCCTGGGTGGCCAGGGCCGGACCCGGATCGAGCGGATCGACCGACTGGCGTTCGGTGCGACCGTATTCGGTCTGGCGCACCAGCGTCGCGGTCGGCTCCGGGCCGTACTCGACGATCACCGGGACGCTCAGATCGCTGTTCGTCGCGCTGACCGAGGCGCCGACCAGACTGTTGACCAGCGTGCTCATACCGTTCTTCGGATGACCGACGACCACGAGCCGCACCCGGGGATCACTCACCCTGGCACGGACCATGTTCAGCCGGCTGCCGAGATCGTCACGCCCCGCGGATCGGGCCGTCTCCCGCAGCTCGTCGAGTATTCGGATGAGAGGGGCCATCGCATCCGGATGTTTCACCGTTGCGGCCGTCAGCCCGGCAGCGGCAGACAACCCTCCTCCTTAATCTCGATGACTCTCGTTCGATATACCCCCTGCGTATGCTCCGCAGTCCTCCAATCCCCTTGCGGCCCGGCTACAACAGCGAGACGTCCAGCACACCGGACGCGGTGTGGTGCGTGTCGGCTATGACCGAGTCGGGCAGCAATGCGCCGGACAGACCACTTCTGGAGGCCAGCAGCGCGGAGTGGTCGTAGGTGTGGTCGGCGACCGGGTGGTCGACCGCCAGCGGCGCCGAGATCCCTTGCGGCTTGGGGTCGATCACCTGCGGCTTGATCGGCACCGGCGGCTGGGTGGGCGCGGGGGCGATGTGGGTCGGGACCGGCGTGTACGGCTCGACGGTGGGCGCATGAGCTGGCGCACTGTAGGTCGGCTGGTCGGGCACGGAGAACGTCGGATCGGACGGGCGACTCACGGTCGGCACATCATCGCTCGGGATGTCGTTCGTCGGCCGGGTGCTGTGCGACGTTCCCCCGGTGCTGGGACGGCCGGTGTTGCCGCCCGGTGTCGTCACGTCGTCGTCCGAGGTGGATGGAGCGCCGTGCGTGGGCGCCGGGGTGACGGTCGCGCCGGGGATCTTGGTGGTCGTCACGTCCGGGCCGGTGGTGATACCGCCGTGCGGCGGCGTGGTGACGCCGGGGAGCTTGGTGACGCCGTGGTCCGGCGTCTTCGGCACGGACGGAGTGGTCACGTCGCCGGGGATACTCGGCGTCGGCGTGGTCTTGATGATCGTGGTCGGGTTGGTCACCGTCGTCGGCGTTTGCGTCGGGTGCGACGGCTGCGGATCGCTCACCGGCGCCGGCTTCACCGCCGGCGCCGGGCGGCCCGCGTCGAACAGCGCGGGCAGCGACGCGGCCGGTGCGGTGAGTACCGACGGCCCCTCGGGCGCGGCGAGCACATTCGCGATCGGCGTCGAGGCCGCATCGGGCTGGACCGTGGTCTGCAGCGGTGTGACCGCGACGACCGGAGCGGCGGCGACCGCCGCGGGTGCGGGCGCAGGCATCGGGGCGGCGGGAGCCACCGAGGCGGCCGGTGCGACCGCGGAAGCAGGGGCGACCGAAGCCGCGGGAGCGACCGAGACGACGGGGGCGGTGCCGACGGGGGCCGAGGCGGCCAGCGGCTGCGCGGCACCCGACGCGGCCGACGACTGCGCGGCCGAGGACGCCGCCGAAGACTGCGCCGCGGACGTGCCCGTGGTCGGCGTGCCGAGCCCGCCGAGCAGGCCGGTAGTGCTCGGCCCCGGCGCCTGCGTCTCGGTGACCGCGCGGTCGGTGCCGTCCGGCACGCGGATGCCGTCGGCCAGCCAGTCGGTGTACTCGTCGAGCTGGTCGCCGACCTTGCCCACCTCGAGGCCGACCTGCATCTCAGAGGTGAAGTAGATCCCGTTCGGACCGAGCCCGAAGTCGACCGACCACTGCGTGCCGACGAACATGCCGAGCTGGTCGCCGCCCGCGCCGATGCCGTCGAACGGTTCACCCGCGGTCGGCGTCGCGGCGACCGGGCTACCGCCGGGCAGGTCGAACACGGTGGAGCCGGGTGCGACGAAACCGTTCGCGCCGGGCAGGCCGAACCCGTGTCCGGCCTGGCCGAGGCCGTGGCCGGGCAGGCCGAACCCGTTCCCGCCGGGCTCGTCGAGTTCGCGGGACGACTCGGACCGTGCACCGGGGATCGACAGTCCGTTGGACACGTTCCCGTGGGCCCCCGGAATGGCCGATCCGCCCGGGAAACCGCTATCCGCACCGGGGATGCCGCCCACTCCCGGGACGCCGCCACCGGAGTGTCCTGGCACCTGCATGCTGTTGGCACCCGCGTCGCCGCCTGGCAGGCTCGGCAGCGACATCCCGGCGTCGGCGCCCCCCTCCCCGCCGAGCGTGGGCAGCGACAGCCCCGCGTCGGTGCCGTTGTACTCGCCGCCGAGCGTGGGCAGCGAAAACCCGGCGGGCGCGGGGCCGGTGCCGGGCAGCGGAATACCCGGTGCCGGGTTTCCATGCGCCACCGGAACATTCGATGCGTGCGGCGGGAACGGATCCAGCTCGACCGGATCAGGGAAGGTGATCACCGGGCTCGGCTGGTCGGGATCGGGATCGGTGCTGTGCGCCCAGCCGGTGTTCCAGCTGTCGAGCCGGGATTCGCCGGGCTGTGCGGGTACGCCGCCACCGTTGGCGGCCACGAGGGCGCCGCCGGTGACGTAGGCGCCCGCCCGCGCGACCCGCGCGACGCCGGTGGCCACCCGGTAGGCGGTGTCGCCCGCGCGGTCGGCCGCTTCGTTGTCGTCATCGAAGGGCAGATCACGCGTCATAGAAGCTCCACTCTCGGTTGTCCAGCATCCTCACCACCCCGGTCCGACCAAGTGAAGATCACCCAACAGTATTTCGGGAATACTCGCCTGTCACATTCTCCAGGACTGGAGAGAATACGACTGTGGCGAGCAACACAACCTTGCCATCCGAATTACCGGACCGAAAGCCCTATTCCAGCGGCCTTCCGGACTGGACGCGGTCTCCAATACCCACGGCTACCAGGCCTGATCGAAAAGGTCACGGCCAGCGGCGATGAGCGCCCGAGGTATGGCCACCAGAGACGATGGATTTCCGGAGTTGCCCGGCGGTCCGTCAGCCGGACGAGCTTCATTGCGGCACGGCCGGACTCGATGACGGCACGCCCGCCTGGGCGACCGCGTGCGACGGGGACCGTGCCTACTTCTTGTCCTTCGGCTTGTCCGAGGCGGCGTCGGAGGACAAGGCGGCCACGAAGGCCTCCTGCGGGACGTCGACCCGGCCGATCGTCTTCATCCGCTTCTTGCCTTCCTTCTGCTTCTCCAGCAGCTTGCGCTTGCGGCTGATGTCACCGCCGTAGCACTTCGCGAGCACGTCTTTGCGGATGGCCCGGATGTTCTCCCGCGCGATGATCTTCGAGCCGATCGCGGCCTGGATCGGCACCTCGAACTGCTGGCGGGGAATCAGCTCGCGCAGCTTGGTGGTCATCTTGTGGCCATAGGCCTGGGCGGCGTCCTTGTGCACGATCGCGCTGAACGCGTCCACCGCCTCGCCCTGCAACAGGATGTCCACCTTCACCAGCTGCGATTCCTGCTCGCCCGACTCCTCGTAGTCGAGGCTGGCGTAGCCGCGGGTGCGCGACTTCAGCGAGTCGAAGAAGTCGAAGATGATCTCCGCCATCGGCATGGTGTAGCGCAGCTCGACCCGGGTCTCGGACAGATAGTCCATGCCGCCGAGTTCGCCGCGGCGGGACTGGCACAGTTCCATGATCGAGCCGATGAACTCGCTCGGCGAGATGATGGTGCACTTCACCACCGGTTCGTAGACCTTGCGCACCTTGCCTTCCGGCCAGTACGAGGGATTGGTGACGACGTGCTCGGCGCCGTCTTCCATCTCCACCCGGTACACCACGTTCGGCGCGGTCGAGATCAGGTCCAGGTCGAACTCGCGCTGCAGGCGCTCGCGGGTGATCTCCATGTGCAGCAGGCCGAGGAAGCCGCAGCGGAAGCCGAACCCCAGTGCCACGGAGGTCTCCGGGGTATAGGTGAGCGCTGCGTCGTTGAGCTGCAGTTTCTCCAACGCGTCGCGGAGGTCGGGATAGTCGGACCCGTCCACCGGGTACAGGCCGGAGTAGACCATCGGACGCGGCTCGCGGTAGCCGGTGAGCGGCTCGCTCGCGCCACCGCGCGCGCCGGTCACCGTGTCGCCGACCTTGGACTGGCGGACGTCCTTCACTCCGGTGATCAGGTAGCCGACCTCGCCGACGCCGAGGCCCTGAGTGGGTTTGGGCTCCGGTGAGACGATACCGATCTCCAGCAGCTCGTGGGTGGCGCCGGTGGACATCATCTTGATCTTCTCGCGCGGGGTCAGCTTGCCGTCCACCACGCGGACGTAGGTGACCACGCCGCGGTAGGTGTCGTAGACCGAGTCGAAGATCATCGCGCGGGCGGGCGCGTCGGCGTCGCCCACCGGCGGCGGCACCTGAGCGATCACCTGGTCGAGCAGATCGGCCACGCCCTCGCCGGTCTTGCCGGAGACGCGCAGCACGTCCGAGGGCTCGCAGCCGACGATGTGCGCCAGCTCGGCGGCGTAGCGCTCCGGGTCCGCGGCGGGCAGGTCGATCTTGTTCAGCACCGGGATGACGGTCAGATCCTTGTCCAGCGCCAAGTACAGATTGGCCAGTGTCTGCGCCTCGATGCCCTGCGCGGCGTCGACCAGCAGGATCGCGCCCTCGCACGCCTCCAGTGCCCGCGAGACCTCGTAGGTGAAGTCCACGTGACCGGGCGTGTCGATGAGGTGCAGCACGAAGTCGGTGTCCGCGTGCTCGCCCGTCCGAGGCCTCCATGGCAGCCGCACGTTCTGGGCCTTGATCGTGATGCCGCGTTCGCGCTCGATATCCATCCGGTCCAGATACTGGGCACGCATCTGCCGTTCCTCGACCACACCGGTCAGTTGCAGCATCCGGTCGGCCAGCGTCGACTTGCCGTGGTCGATGTGCGCGATGATGCAGAAGTTGCGGATCCGGGCGGGATCGGTGAACGTCGTGTCGGCGAAGCTGGCGGGCACTCCACTCCTCATGGGTATCGGCAAACTGCCCTCCATCGTCCCATGAGCAGTGTGCAGCTTCGGCCGGTGGTGCTGTGTCCGATTTGTTCGCCGCTCCGGATCCTGGAATGACCCCGGCGACACAGCGGATTCGGCGCGGGTGAGAACGCGGGGGCGCGCCGTTATTCTCCAGAGATGGCCCGAAGTTGGAACTCCCTCGGCAAGCAGATCGGCCTTCTCGCGACGGAGCAGGGCCCCAAGATCGTCAAGCAGCAGGGCCCCCGGCTGGTCGATCGCCTGGTGGGGACGCTAGGGCAGCGGCGAACGGCCGGTGGCGTCTCAGTGCGGCCCGCCGCATCGATCCCGGTACCGACGGCCGAGCGAGCCCGGCAGATCGTGTACTCACCCCAGTTGGACGGACGCGCCGATCCCGGCGAGATCGTCTGGACCTGGGTGCCGTTCGAGGAGGACCCGAGCAACGGCAAGGACCGGCCGGTGCTCGTGGTCGGTCGCGACCGCCGCACGCTGCTGGGGCTGATGCTGTCGTCGAATCCGGAACGCGCGTTCGACCGCAACTGGGTCGGCATCGGCGCCGGATCCTGGGATCACGACGGACGACCCAGCTGGGTCCGGCTCGACCGGGTGCTCGACGTGCCCGAGGCGGGCATCCGCCGCGAGGGAGCGATCCTGGAGCGCAAGACCTTCGACCTGGTCGCCCATCGGCTGTGCGCCGAATACTCCTGGTACTGAGCGGCATGTCGCGTGTGCTCGGGCCGGCTGAGATCGCCATGCGCGGGCCGCAGGAGCGGGCCGGGAGCTGAGTCCCGGGCCGGCTGCCGATCAGGAGATCATGTCGCGGGACCGGCCGAACAGCAGGCCGTACAGCAGGGCACCGAGGGCGCCGCCGATCAGGGGGAACACCACAAACGCCCAGACCTGTCCCATCGCGCCGTCCTGATAGGGGGCCACGGCGAGGCTGCGGGCCGGGTTGACCGAGGTGTTGTCCACCGGAATGGACACGAGATGGATCACCGCCAGCGTCACACCGATGGACAGACCGGCCAGCGGCACGTCGGAGATCTGGTCGGTCGAGGACAGCACCACGAAAACCAGCAGCGCCGTCAACATCACCTCGACGATGATCATGGCCGCCATGCCGTAGCCGTTCTGCACGACCACCTCGCCGAGCGGCCCCCTCGCCGCCGCCGGGCTGTGCTTGCCCCAGCCGTTCGCGCCGAGGCCGTCGATCGAGCGGTCGTACGACGGCAGGTTCTTGGCCAGCGCGAACAGCACGAGACCGGCCAGGAAGCCGCCGATCAACTGCGCGATCACGTAACCGCCCGCGACCACAGCGCCGATCCGGCCGAGCAGCAACTGCCCGACCGTGACCGCCGGATTGACGTGACAACCCGAGATCGGCCCGATCGAGTAGACGAGGAACATCAGCGTCAGCCCGAAGGCCAGCGCGACTCCCAGTGGACCGACCTTCTCCCCCGCCAGCACCGCCGTGCCGACACCGCCGATCACCAGCACGAAGGTGCCGAGCGCCTCGGCGCCCCATTTCTTGCTGTTCGGAACCGGTTCGTTCTCGACAGCCTCTTCGACGACTTCCTGGGCCGTTGGAGACATGTGCTCGTCCGCCTCTCCGGGTCTTCAGGCCGTACAAGTCAGGTGGCACAAGACCTATGTACAGGTGCTGCGTTGGGTGCCGCTCGAGTTCTGGGCGTACCCGGTGAGTTACCCCTGTGCTCACGAAATCGGTTGTCCCGGCCGTGGCGCCCTCGGCGTGCAGCCGCGAGGCTGTGCAGCCAGGGCCGTACCGGTCATCTAGCACGTTACGCGACACGCATGTCTCGCACGGCGATCTTCGCGGTATGTCTGTCTGCGAGCCGCGCGATCTCTACGACGACTTCGACACCGCCGGGCTGGTGTCGATTTCGTGTGCCAGAGGGCGACTGGTACTCTCGATCTTCGGCGCTGCGTTACCCGTTCACTCCGGGTGTTTCGCGCGCTCGGCGAACTTTTCCCAGAACAGACCACCAGACAGGAACACGAGGAAACAGGCGTGGCCAACATCAAGTCCCAGATGAAGCGGATCCGCACCAACGAGGAGGCGCGCAAGCGCAACCAGTCGGTCAAGTCCGCGCTGCGCACCGCCATCCGTAGCTTCCGCGAGGCCGCGGCCGCCGGCGACAAGGAACAGGCCGCCGACCGCCTGCAGTTCGCCAGCCGCAAGCTGGACAAGGCCGCCTCGAAGGGCGTCATCCACGCCAACCAGGCCGCCAACAAGAAATCGGCGCTGGCGCTGGCCTTCAACAAGCTCTGATTCACCCGGTACCGCGCGCCGGTACCGCACCACGCTGAGACGCAGCCGCCGTGGCCTCGATGACCACGGCGGCTTTTGTCGTGCCCGCACCCCCGCCCAACCTGCCTCCTTCCCGGGTTTCGGGATCGGCCCACGCCGTGTCAGAGGTTCCAGCTACCATTCCGCGCATGGTAACCGTGTATGCCAATCAGACGGTCGTCCGCGCCGAGGATCTGCCAGACGTGATCCGCGCGGCCGAGGTGCTCGGATTCGGACTGAAGATCGAGAATGTGCTCGTTCCCGACGACGAAGGCGGTTACTCCTTGGAGTGGATCGTCACGCGCGACGAGGACATCCCCGCCTACGAGGAGTGGGAAGGGCGCTACGAGGACGCGGACGACGACGGGGAGCTGGTGCTCAGCTCCGCGGAGTAGCTCTGGTCATGCCTCGTCTGCCGTGGCTGCGAGCCGATCCAGCGCCGCCTGGGAATCCTTGTCCGCGGCACGGTAGATGATGATCCGCTGGTCGGGATCCTGCACGGGCATCAGCACCTCGTAGGTGACCACCAGCGGACCCACCACCGGGTGCCGCAACGGTTTGTTCCCGCGTCCCTGCACCCGGACGTCGTGGCGCGCCCACGCCTGCGCGAACTCGGCGCTCTGCGCGGCGAACGCGGCGATCAGGTCGGCCAGCGCCTGGTCGTCGGGATGCGCCGCCCAGGCCGCGCGCAGATCCGCGATGCCCTCACGGATGATGCGCTCACGCTCGACGTAGAACTCCCGCATGCCCGGGTCCATCAGGCACAACCACATCGAGTTGCGCTGCCGCGGCGGCAAGGCGCCGAAGTCGCTGATCAACAGCGCCATCTGCCGGTTCCAGGCCAGGATGTCGTAGCGGTGGTTCACCAGCATCGCGGGCAGCGGCGACAGATCCCGCACCAGCATGGCCAGCGCGGGCGCGGGCGCCGTGCTCGGCTCGCCGGTGCCCGGCTGCCGGTGCCGCGCCAGATCGAACAGGTAGGCACGCTCGTCGCCGGTCAATCGCAACGCCTGCGCCAGCGCGTTCAGCACCTCGGCCGACGGCCGCAGCCCGCGTCCCTGTTCCAGTCGCACGATGTAGTCGGTGCTCACACCCGCCAGTTCGGCGACTTCCTCCCGCCGCAGCCCCGGCGTCCGCCGCGCCTGCCTGCGCTGCGGCAATCCGAGGTCGGCCGGTGTCAGACGCTCGCGCCGAGCCCGCAGGAAGGCCGCCATTTCCTGGACCCGATCCGCGCCGTTCGGGGGGCCTGCGTGGTCACGCAAGCTACCGCCTCCGGGCCTGAGGTCCTGGGTCGCGTTCACCGTGCCGGTCATCATCGTCGATCCTACGGCTGACTAGGACCGGCCTTCCCAGGAAGAAGCTTCCCTTACCCGTCCCCGTTCGCCGCTGAAGACTGCCTTTCGACAAACATGACATCGCGAACGACAAGGAGCTGGACATGTCCGGAGCCCGCACCCTCGACACCTATCGGCTGCTCGGCCGCTCGGGTCTCCGGGTGTCTCCACTGTCCCTGGGGACCATGACCTTCGGCGCCGATTGGGGATGGGGCGCAGACCGGGACGAGGCTCGCAAGATATTCGACGCCTACGTCGAGCGAGGTGGCAACTTCATCGACACGGCAAATCAGTACACCAACGGCACCTCCGAGCAACTGCTCGGCGAATTCGCCGCGGACAACCGCGAAAGCCTGGTGCTGGCCACCAAATACACCATGCTGCGCCGACCCGGCGACCCGAATTCCGGCGGCAACCACCGCAAGAGCATGGTCACCTCGGTGGAGGCCAGCCTGCGCAGGTTGAACACCGACTACATCGACCTGCTCTACCTGCACGCCTGGGACTTCCTGACGCCCGTCGAGGAAATCCTGCGTGGCATGGACGATCTGGTGCGCTCGGGCAAAGTGCTCTACGTCGGCATCTCCGATACGCCTGCCTGGCAGGTCGCCCGCATGCAGACCATCGCGGATCTGCGCGGCTGGTCGCCACTGATCGCACTGCAGATCGAGTACAGCTTGATCGAGCGGACCGTCGAACGTGACCTCATCCCGATGGCCCGCGAATTGGGTCTCGGCGTGATCCCGTGGTCGCCGCTGGGCAGTGGTGTCCTCACCGGCAAGTACAGCCGCGCCGATCTCGACCACGAGGTGGAGAGTTCGCCCGAGGGCAGCCGCAAGAATGTGGCCGCCGCCAGCGGCTCGCTCACCGAGCGGGGTCTCGCCATCGCCGACGTGGTCGAGCAGGTCGCGGGCGAGCTCGGCACGACTCCTGCACGAGTCGCGTTGGCCTGGACCCTATGCGACCCCGCTGTCACCTCGCCGATCATCGGCGCGCGCACCGTGGCACAGCTCGAGGACAACCTCGGCGCACTCGACGTCGAGTTCGACGGTGCCCAGCTCGCCCGGCTGGAACAGGCCAGTGCCGTGGATCTCGGCTTCCCGCACGAGTTCCTGGCCCGCCCGATGGTCCAGAGCGTCACGTTCGGCGACCTGAAAATCGAAGGGCGCGACTGACCTTCGGTCCCGTGCGGCGGTGCGAGCCGACTTGCACTGCCGCACGCGGCTTGCTTAAGCTCGGTGCCGCGACCTCGCGTCGCCGTAAGCGTTCACGTCAACCAACGCAATGGCCCGCCACAAGGCGGCGTCGTTGACTGACGAGACCCTTACGGAGCGACCGATGAATTCCGCGAACCCTCAGTCCCGCACCGGCTTCGGCAAGCTGCCCGCCCGCTACACCTCGGTGATCATGCCGATGCTGTTGTCGATCCTGATGACCTGCATCGTCTCATTGATCAGCACCCTGATGAGCGACGGCCTCGCGCTCGCGGTGTGGTTGCGTTCCTGGGCCGTGTCCTGGCCCATCGCCTTCCCGACGTTGCTACTGGTGCTGCCAGCGGTGCGACGTATCACGGCTCTGCTGGTGCGAGCGCCGTAAGCACCATGGGCCGCTGGCCCACTTGTCCATCGCGTCCCTCCGCCTGCTTCGAGTCGAAACAGCAACGATCAACTCACCGCGGCCGACCTCAATGGCCCGTTCGACGCCGCAGCCTGGCCCGGCCTCGACTCAGCCGATATCGAGTACTGGAAACCAGCCACTCTCGGCGAGGCGCTGTTCAGCTACTGGGACTGAACATGAACCCTGCCTGCGCGGCCGCCTCACTGTGTTGGCATTCCGCTCGCTTCGTGCAGGTCGAGGATCTGTCCGAGGGCGTGTTCCAGGGCGTAGCCGGAGTCGGCGGCGCCGCCCTTGACGTCGGCGTTGAGGGTGGCGACCACCTGGAGGGCCGAGCCGATGGTGGCCGGGGTCCAGCTACGCGCCTGGGCTTGGGCCTTCTTCACTTTCCACGGTGGCATGCCGAGCTGCTGGGCGAGTTTGAACGGGTCGCCGCGCCCGGCGGACCCGACGCGGGCGATGGTGTGCACCGAGTCGGCGAGCGCGTCGGCGAGCAGGACATGCGGCACGCCGCGGTCGTTCGCCCAGCGCAACGCCTCCATTGCACCGGGGCGGTCCCCCGCGACGGCGAGTTCTGCCACGTCGAACCCGGAGACCTCGGCCTTGCCCGAGTAGTAGCGGCGCACAGCTGCGACATCGATCTTCCCGCCGGTGTCGGCCGCCAGCTGCCCGCACGCCGCCGCCAGCTCGCGCAGATCCGAGCCCACGGCTTCCAGCACGACCTGCACGACCTCGCCGGACACCCGGACCCCCGCATTGCGGAACTCACCGCGCACGAACTCGACTCGCTCGGCGGCCTTGGTCAGTTTGGCGCAATTGTGCGTGACGGCTCCGGCCTTCTGCAGAGCGGGCGCGAGGGCCTTCGCTCGCCCACCGCCGGAATGCAGGACTATCAGCACCACGCCCTCGGCCGGGTTCTGAACCGCCTCGGTGATCACGGCGACCGCGTCCTTGCCCGCCTCGGCCGCCGACTCGAGGATGATCACCCGGTCCTCGGCGAACAGCGACGGACTCAGCAGTTCCGCCAGCTCGGCGGTGCTCGCGTCACCCGCGCGCAACCGATCCACCGGCACTGCGTCCGGATCCGGCGCCAACGCCCGCACCTGCGCCGTCACCACACCAAGCGCACGTTCGATCAGCAGCTCTTCTTCCCCCAGCACCAAGTGCACGGGCGCGGGACGCTCGCTCACCGCAGTGCCTTCCCAGCGCCGGACTCCGCCGTGCCCGAGGGCACTGCCGTATCGGTCCACTCGTCGCGCTCAGTCACAGCCCGATCCTACGATCCCCTACCGACACGCCCGCCGGCTGCTCGCGCCCATGTCCTATTTCTGCCGCCCGGGCGAACTCGTCATGCGCAAGCGCCCGCCCTCGCCCAGGACCGCGATGTCGCCGTGCTGGTCGGTTCGGGCCACCGTCGCGCCGAGGGCGTTGAGGTCTGCGAGGACGGCGGGGTTGGGGTGTCCGAATGTGTTCTCGGCGCCGACGCTGACCAGCACGAGCCCGGGGCGCACCGATTCGAGGAATTCTTTTGTGGTGGTGCGGGATCCGTGGTGTGGGAGTTTGAGGATGTCGGCTCGAATAGGGATTCCGGCACGCATCAGCGCGCGTTGTGCGGGGGCTTCGATGTCCCCGGTGAGCAGGATCCGCCCTGCTGGCGTGCGGGCGGAGACGACCACCGAACGGTCGTTGGCGTCCTCGCTTTCGGCACCCCGGATCGGCCGTGAACCGGTCTCGGCAGGCGCCAGCACCTCGAGTTCGACTGCCCCGAAACTCGACATGTGTCCGGCCGACAACTCCAGCAAAGGTATTCCTGCGTGCCTCGCGACGGTCGCTACCTGCGCCAGATCAGTGACAGGGCCACGCGGATCGTCAACGCCGGATCGGTGCCCCACCGCCACGCGCCCGTATGCCGCGGGGCTACAAGGCGTTTGCGTTCGCCATGCCGCGCGATTCGTCGCAGCATCACTGTGGCCGGGGCCGTTTGCAGCCGGTGCGATGGAATTCGCCGGCCAACATCCGGCGGCTGTCCCGGGAGTCGATGGGGCCGGCGCGGTGAGCGGGGGAAGTCCGTCCAGTTCATGAATGCCTACGGCTATCGCGTCGATGGTGCGGTCGTGGAGCGCGCCGGTTAGTCCGCCGATGTGGTCGGCGTGGGGATGGGTGAGGATCAGCAGCGGGATACGGGAGATGCGCAAGCGATCCAGGCAAGTTCGAATCGGCCGTGGGTTGGGTCCTACGTCGATGACGAGGGCGGCGCCGGGACCGACCGCGAGGGCGAGGCCGTCGCCTTGGCCGACGTCGCATGCGGCGATGACCCAGCCCTTCGGCGGCCACCCGGGATGCCAAAGGCGAACCGGGATCAGGACCGCCGCGATGCCGACCACTACCGCGGCGGCGATCCGGCGCATGGTCGGTGCGCGCAACGCCGCGATAGCGACCGTGACCAGTGCGCCCGCGATCAGCCCTCCCACGAGACCGCCCGGCACCGTGACGGACGCTCCCGGGAGCGCCGCCGCGTGTCGGGCGACCGACAGCAACCACCACAGCGGCGGTGCCGCACAGCGCAGGAAGAGGTCGGCCAGCGGCGACCACAGGCAGGACAGCACCGCACCACTCGCCCCGATCACGGTGATCGGCGCGACGACCGGCGCGACGAGCACATTCGCCAGCACCGCTACCAGACTGAGCTTTCCGGTGAGCGCGATCATGATCGGCGTCGTGACCGCGAATGCCCCGGCCGACACCGCGACGATCTCGGCGGGCATCCGCCACCATCCTTTGGCGCGCAGCCAGTCGGCCCAGCTGGGTGCCAACAGGATCAGACCTCCGGTCGCGACCACCGACAGGGCGAAACCGGCGTTGGCGGCAAGTCCGGGCCACAGAGCCAGTAGCCCGATGATCGCCGCACACAACGCGGGCAGCGCCTGTTTTCGACGGCCGGTGAGTACGGCCAGCAGGGTGATCGAGCCCATCGCCCCGGCGCGCAGCACGCTCGGGTCCGGCCGCGCGATGACCACGAACATCAGCAGCGCCGCGGCAGCTACCGCCGCTGCGGCGCGCGGGCCGAGCGTGAGCAGACGCACGGCGAACAACACGACTGAAAGCAAGATCGTGAAGTTCGCGCCGCTGACCACCGTGAGATGTTGCAGACCAGCGAGTTCGAAGTCGTCGCGCACGTGGCCGGGCAGCGCGGAGGTATCGCCGACGACGAGCGCGGGCAACAGACCAGCGGCGTCGGGCGGCAACGCTCGCGCGGCCGACGCCGCGAAATCGGCGCGTACCGAATTCGCGATGCGCTGCCACCAGGGCAGCGGCCCGGCTGTTATCGGCGGCCCCTGCGCGTTCAGCGCCACGATGGTGAGGTCGGATCGACTCGGCAGTTCCACCCGAGCCCGGAACTCGACCGGCCTGCCCGGTGATATCTTCGCCCACTCATGCCCGGAGGCCAGGACCACCACCGCGCCACCGGCGCGTACCGCCGTGCCACCGCGCCCGTACTCCCGCAGAGCCGCCGGGACGACCCACTGCTGATGCTCGCCGAATGCCTTGCCCCGCACCGGTTCAGCGTCGCCCGTCGGCGTGACCACCACGCGCAGCGACTGGCCCGATGCCGCGCGCAACGGATGCGTCGCGACACGATGCTCCCGCCAAGCCGCCGCGGCCGCGAACCCGGCGCCGAGGGCCACTGCGGCCAGCGCCACCAGCGCCACGGCCCGCCAACGTTCACTGCGGTGCGCGACGGCCCACAGCAGCACTCCCCACAGCCCGATCGCCAGCACCGTCAATGCCGCGCTCAGAGCGATCCCGGCCTTCCAGCCCGCCGTCAGCGCCACAATCGTCGCGCCCCAACAGCACAGCGCGGCGGGCAGCAGCCGAGCGTCGAGCACTTGGAACGCACCGGCATCGCCGTCCACTCCGGTTTCCTCGACCCGACCGCGAGCAGCCTGGGCAGTCGTTCCGACCTCCGGCGATCGCGTGCCCCATGCCCCTCTCCGTCGGGCTTCCTCACCCTGCCGACCGGCGTTCATACCGTCACCAGATCACGCAACCGGGCCAAACGAGCCGGGCCGATCCCGTCGACCTCACCGAGTTGCTCGACCGAGCTGAAGCGCCCGTTGGTCGTACGCCAGGCGACGATGGCGCGGGCGGTGACGGGCCCGACACCGGGAAGGGCGTCGAGGTCGGACTCGGATGCAGCGTTGAGGTCGAGCTTGCCCGCCCGAGCCGACGGACGGCCTGGCGTACCCGCGGAGCCGGATGAGGGACGACCACCGCCGCTGATCGTCGAGCTGCCCGGCTGCGGGCCGGGGTTCACCGCGACCGGACCGACCAGCACCTGGTCGCCGTCCGACAGCCGCTGGGCCAGGTTCAGACCGCTGGTGTCGGCGCCTTCGCTCGGCCCGCCCGCGGCGGCGAGGGCGTCGGCGACCCGCGATCCCATGGGAAGCCGGACCAGGCCGGTGCGCTGGACGAGGCCGACGACGCTGACGACCAGTTCGGTTGTCGAACCGTCCGGGCCACCAGGCATCGCACCTGGTGTCGCGACCACACTCGCCGAGGCGGATGGACCGGACGGTCCCACGGCGACCGTCTGCCGCATCACCGGCACCGGTGGCACCGGCTGGCTGATGGGCCGCTCCAGGAACACGATCACCCCCGCGACCACCATCGCGGCAAGCCCGGCCAGCGCGAGCGTGCGCACACCACGACGCCCCGGGTCGAGCCGCATGCCCCGGAATCGTTCCGGGACAAGACGATCCCGCCAACGCGGTCCGGCCGCCGGTTCCGCCAGCCAGCCAGGAGACCGCACGCGGCCGACATCATCGTCTCGGCCGGGAGACGGGTCGGCAGGCAGCCGCTCGAGATCCCACTTCCCCGCCCAGTCCGCTCGATCATCCGACCGAGGCTCACTCGTCCCCGTGGCATCGTCGGATGAGCTCCGATCCCTCGACGATCGCCGTCCGCCTCCCCCCGGCTCGATCGCACTCGCGCCGACCCGGGCGGTCAGGTCGCCGAGTCGCCGTCGCACCCGCTCGCGTTCGTCCTGTCGTGACATGGCGGCGACGCTAGTGCCGCCTCGTGTCGAAAGAACCCGCGCGACCAGCCGATTCAAGGAACCTGTTGATAACCGCCGCGCTGTGCACAACTCGGCAAGAGTCGTCCGTGGTATCCAGCTTGCCGCGCCGTCGCGACCTCTATCGAACGGACGCAACGCGCGCTCGTTTCCGGCGCTCTGCGCCGGTCGAGCGGCGAAACCCGCCCTTCAGCGCAGATCCTTGGCGAAGCAGTTCGACAGCGGCAGAACCTCGTACGGAGAGAAGATCGGGATGCGGTGGCAGCCGCTGCGTTCGTAGCAGCGGACGGCTTCGGGTTGCAGGTGGCCGGTCTGCAGGATCAGCCTGGGCGGCCGGCCGCGCGGGCGGCGTCCTCGGCGGCGGCGAGCAGCAGCGCCGCGGCTCCCGAACACAGCATCAGGCACAACCACCTGGGACGACGAGCACGCCGACGGCGCCGAGCCCGAGATGCACCGCCAGCGCGGGGCCGAATTCGGCGACGATGAGTTCGCGGATGCCCGGAATGCGTTCGCGCAGCTGGCCCGCGATGGTGTACGCGGCATCCTCGGCGCCGAGGTGCTGCACGCCCACCGCCGCGCCGTCGGCACCGGCCGCGCCGACTGCCGCGGCCACGAGTTTCGTGTACGCCTTGGCGCGGGTGCGGACCTTCTCGCGCAGTTCGAGCCGCCCCTCGACGATGTGCAGCAGCGGCTTGGTGACCAACTCGGTCCCGAAGAACGCCGCTGCTGACGACAGCCTGCCGCCGCGGCGCAGCTGCTCGGTGCGATTGACCAGGATGAACGTCCGGGCGCGCGCGGAGGCGGCGACCGCCGCGTCGTAGACGACGTCCAGCGGCGCCCCGGCCCGCGCCCGCCGGGCGGCGGCCAGTGCGGGCAGCCCGGTGGCCAGCCCGGCGCCCAGGGAATCGACCAAGCGGACCCGATCGGCGGCATCCATGTCGCGAACGGCCTGCCGACCTGCCTCCCACGTCCCGGACAACTGCCGCGAAAGGTGTACCGCCACAACGCCGTCGCCGCGGCTGCGTTCCAACGCCTGCTCGTACACCACGCGCAGCTCGCCGGGCGAGGCGGCCGAGGTGGTCACGGTGTCGGCGGCGTAATCGATGTCGACCGGATCCACACCCTCCCTGATCGCCCGGTCACCGATCAGCACGTGCAGTGGGACGACGGCGATATCCAGCTCGTCGAGGTGTTCGGTAGGGAGGCTGGCGGACGAATCGGTGACGACCACGACGGCCACGGACTACCGAACCTCCTGCAGGGTCTTGACCATCGCATTGGCCACGGCCGTATGCCCCGCCCAGCCCCAATGGATGCCGTCCGGGTTCGCCTCGCCGGAGAAGATGTTGTCGCGCACGGCGTCAGCCAAGTCGACCAGCGGCACCGAGGTTCGCTCCGACCAGGCTTGCACCGCCGCGACAGCGCGCGGCCGACCGGAATGCACACGTCCGTAGGCGTCGCAGTTGTGCACCGAGGGCAGCACCGCGACGACCGGCAGATCGGGGCGCAACTGCGCCAGCGCGGTGCGGGACTGTTCCAGGTAGTCGACGCTCACCTTCGGTGGAAGGGCAACGGGACGGCCGAGTTTCGACAGTTTCGGCTGCAACCAGTTGTAGGTGGCGCGGACGATGCGGCGCAGGGCGGGCGGGCGCACGTAGCGGATCAGCTCGCGCAGCGCGGTCGGCAGCGGCGACGGCAGCGTGTCCATGCCGCCGACGGCGAACACCACCGCACCGGCGCGCGGCACCGCGGCCCACACCCTTGGATCGCCGATCAGCGCCCAGTAGGCGTCGCGGCAGGTCCAGCCGATCCGCGCGACCAGCTCGACATCCCAATCCAATTCGGCGGCAACCAGGTTCGGCCAGATTCGCGGATCGTCGGCGGGCAGGCCGCCCTTCGGGCCGAAATAGGCGAGCGAGTCGGCGAGCACCAGCAGCACCGGACGCGCGGTCGCAACCGGCTTGTCGGCCTCGTCGGCCACCGGTTCCGTGAAGGGAGATGTGGAGTCGGCCGCAACGGCGAGCGCGGGGGTTTCTGAGGTCTCGACCGTCACGGGGTCGGCCGATTCGGCTGCCGAACTGGAGGATTCGACCACTGCACCGGTCAGCGCGGGTGAGCCGGCTGGAGCCGGGGAAGTCTCCGCCGCCACGGCGTCGCCCGATTCGGCCGCCACAGCGGTGGATTCGACCACGACGCCGGTCAGCGCGGGTGATCCGGCAGGCACGGGTGCGTCATCGAGGGTGACAGCGACCGGCTCGCCGCCAACCGCGGAGGCTTCGGAGTTGTCCTCGGCCGTTCCGGCCGACGCAAAGCTGTTGTCCTCAGCCGCGCCAGCGGGCCCGTCGCTATCGCCGACCGCGGAATCGACACCACCGGATCGCGCGACGACAGGGTCGACATCGGCACCGGCACGAGCACCCGGCTCCACCCCGGTGGCGGCTTCCGCGGATACCGCCGCCACCGATCGATCGTCCTCCGCGTCCCCTCCGTCAGCTTCCTCGGCGGTCGACTCGGCCGGGCCGCCGGATTCCCCCGCACCTGAGGACGCCTCCTCGGCCTGCGCTTCGGGTTCGCGCGCCACCGACGGCGGGCCACCGAACAACGCGTCCGGCAGCTGCCGCTCGGCCTTCGCCGACACCTTACGGAACAGTTCGTCCGGGACCGATCTGATCGGCTCTTCAGAGGACATCTGGTGCTACCTTCGCCGCTGCGTTCCACACATCCAGGCGCCAGCCGGGCTGTTCGATACTCGGGCCGTGACTGCTCAGCTGCACCCAACTGGTGTTGGCCAATCCTCCTAGGATCGGCCAGTTCCGCGGCGGCAGGTCGAGCAGCGCGGCCGTGAGGGCGGCGATCAGCCCGCCGTGCGCCACCAGGATGATAGTCCGGCCGGGCCAGTCTTGCCGCTCGGCCAGCAACTCTTGAACAACCGGCAGGGATCGCGCGCCGACCTCGAGCTTGCTCTCGCCGTTCGGCGGTGTGTAGCTCGCGTCCAGCCGCCACGCCATTCGGGCACCCGGATAGTCCGCGTCCACCTCCAGGTGGGTGAGTCCCTCCCAGTCGCCGAGGTTGGTCTCCCGCAGCCTGGTATCCGGCACGACGGTGAGGCCGGTGTGGTCGGCCAGGGCGGTCGCGGTGTCGAAGGCCCGGCGCAGATCCGAAGAGTGAACCGCGATGGCATTGCGCGAAACCAGTTCGCGGGCGGCTTCTTTGGCCTGCCTGCGACCGAGTTCGGTGAGATCGGTGTCGATCTGGCCCTGCATCCGGTCGGTGGCGTTCCATTCGGTCTGCCCGTGGCGCAATAGAATCAGAGTGCGCACGCCGGCATGTCTGCTCACGACTCCGCCTCGCCGGCGCTCTGCTCCGTCGTGCGCAGCCGCGCACTGCGCCTTTGCTTCACTCGCTGACGCTCGCTCACGACCGCGCCTCGTCCTCCGTCGCCGCGGCGCGGCCCTGCGGCCCGGCCCCGGTGACGCCTTCGACCGGCACGACTGGGCAGTCCTTCCAGAGGCGTTCCAGCGCATAGAAATTGCGCTCGTCGTTGTGCTGGATGTGCACCACGACGTCGACGTAGTCCAGCAGCGCCCAGCGGCCTTCGCGGGTGCCCTCGCGCCGGACCGGCTTGTGCCCGGCGGCGCGCAGCTTCTCTTCCACGTTGTCGACGATGGCGTTCACCTGACGCTCGTTGGGCGCGGACGCGATCACGAAACAGTCCGTGATCACCAGCTGCTCGGACACGTCCAGCACCACCACATCGGATGCCAGCTTCTCGTCGGCGGCCCGCGCGGCGACCTGGGCGATCTCGACCGACTCCACCGACGCACTCATCTCTGCACCTCGCCGGCGCTCGACCTCATGGCCGCACCTTTGCGCTCGCTCACGCTCAGCTACCTTCCGCTGCTCCGGGCACATACAGGTGCCGCTTCGATATGTACTGCACCACCCCGTCGGGGACGAGGTACCACACCGGCCGGTTCTCGGCGGCGCGGCGACGGCATTCGCTCGATGAGATCGCCAACGCGGGGATTTCGATCATGGTCACCGCATCGGCCGGAAGATCTCGCAGATGGTCCTCGAGATGATCGGTGTTCAGCTCGTACCCCGGACGGCTCACCCCGACGAACTTCGCCAGTTCGAACAGTTCCGCCCAATCCTGCCATGTCAGGATGCTGGCCAGCGCGTCCGCACCGGTGATGAAGTACAGCTGGGCGTCGGGATACTGCGCTTGCATCTCGCGCAGTGTGTCGACGGTGTAGGTGACCTTGCCGCGGTCGATGTCCGCGCGGCTGACCGAAAACCGCGGATTGGACGCGGTGGCGATCACGGTCATCAGGTACCGGTCCTCGGCCGGGCTGACCCGCTTGTGTGACTTCTGCCACGGGTGCCCGGTCGGGACAAAGATCACTTCGTCCAGCTCGAAGCGATGGGCGACCTCGCTGGCGGCGACCAGATGCCCGTGGTGGATGGGGTCGAACGTGCCGCCCATCACCCCGAGCTTGCGGCCGCGCCGACCTGTCTCGTGCATGACTGCCGAGCTTAACGGGTCGCCTCGGGCCGGTCAGCAGGGCGGACGCCGACTGGGGACGCCCGCCCGCACAACGGCCCGCAAGGATTCGACGCTAACCGCTGGACTCCGGGACGCCGCCCAACTTCAGCATGCGAGCCAGGTGAGCGCGGGTACGCGCGAGTTCATCGGCCGCCTCCGCAGACTGCTCGGCCGGCCCGGCCAGCTCGGCGATCAGGGCCCGCATGGACGGGACCCAAGGTCCGGGACCGGCGCCGCCGGACACCTGGAGCCAGGCCGCCGACCGCAGACAGCGCGCCCGCGCCGCCACCGCACCCAGCCGTGCCCACGATTCGGCAGCGCGGTGGTAGGCCGCCACGGCCTCCTCGTCCCGCCCACAGTGCTCCAGCGCGGTGGCGGCCGACCACGCGAGCTGCGCATGCAGCGTCGACCGCTCCGGATCGTGCTCGACCAGGCGGGCCGCGTCGAGGAAGTGGTGCGCGGCCTCACGGTGCCGGTTCAGCGCGGTCAGTGATCGGCCGAACTGCTTGCGCACTACGGCCAGTTCGGCTGCCGGATAAGGTATCTCGGCGCCGGCTAGCGCCTGTTCGAACAGGGCGACCGCCTCGCCATGGCGTTCGGCGCGGTGGAACGCGCGGGCGGCGACCACGGTGTGGTGCAGCACGTCCGGTTCGGACAGCCCTTCCCAGCGAGCGGCAGCACGCACCGCGGCGTCGGCGAGGTCGAGCGCGCGATCCGGTTGGCTCGCGATGGCGATGACCAGCTGCGCACCCAGCCGGGCGGCCTCCTCTCGCGGCAACACCGGCGTGCCGAGTGCCAGGGCCTCCCGCAGGTGGGCCTCCGCCTCCTCGGGTGCGTCGCCGAGCCGGGCGGCGCCGAGTTCGGAGAGCCGCCGTACCTCGGCGGTCAGATCGCCGGAGAGCTCCGCGGTAGCCGCGGACGTGGCGCTCGCCGACCGGGGCAACCGGCTGCGCAGTCCGAGCGGCAGCCCGTCCAGCAGGGGTCGGGCGGCGAGCCGGGCGGCCGTGCGCAGGCTGGCCGCGCTATTGCCGTTGCGGGTGTCGTAGCGGGCGCACAGCGCACCGATCTCGACTTCGAGATCCGCGCGGACCGACTCCACGGTCCCGGACGCGAGCGGGAGATCGCCCAGCCGCAGTGCGACCAGCCTGCGCAGCAGCACGCACACGCCGGTCGCGAACGCCAGCCGGGCGGCGGCGTCGGCACCCGGGTCGGTGAGCCAGCTCGCGTGTTCGGCCAGGATCTCCAGCCCGCGCGCCTCGTTTCCGGTCAGGGCGCAGAACTCGGCGTGCAGCGCCACCGATGCTCGGAGGTCCGCGGCGTGCCGGACCAAGGGATAACCGGTCAGATGCGCGCTGCGTGCGGCGGCGACGCGACCGGTGCGCACCAGCGGAAGCAATGCCTCGGCCAGCACCCGGTGCGGTTCTTCGGCGCAGGTCCGGTCGCCGTCGATTACGGGCTGCCAGTGCGCGAGGCCTGCCTCATCGTCGCCGAGTGCCACGCTGGCCGTGCCCCATTCGTTGCGCTCGCAGGCGTCGCAGTCGGACATGCTGTCGCGCGGGGCCGCCATCGCCGCTTCCAGCCACTCGGTGGCGGCCGCGCTGTCCCCGGTCTTGCGTGCGAGTTCGGCGCGCAACGCCAGCACCGGGCGCAGGCTGTATCCGCGCTGACGAAAGCGGTTGTCGAGCTCGTCGAACCAACGGTGAACCGTGGGCAGCGGAATCGATGGACTGTCGATCATCCCCCAGGTCATCCACTTCAGATGCCAGTGCACCGAATGGGTCATCGGTCCCAGCTCGAGGGGGTGATCGTCGTAGATGCGCAGCAGCCTGCCGTAGGCGACCGGCACCAGATCGCGTTCGCCCGCCAAGGTGTACGACTTGGCCAGTTCCAGCAGCACACGGCCTTCGAGCGCGCGGTCCGGTCCCTCTTTCGCCGCCGCGGCCAGCGTTTCGAGTCGCTCGTTCCGCATGCGGCCGTGCGGTAGCGCGGCGACCTGCGCCAACTCCGTGGTGATCGTGGCGGTGTCCATGCTCACTCGGCCCCTTCGCCGCGGTGCGTAGCCCAGCTGAGGAATTCGCCGAAGGCGCGGTTGAGCAGTGCCGTGTCGGCCACGCTGAGCGGGCGATGGGTCATCAGGAGGGCTTGGCCGTACAGCGATTCCACCGCCGTCTTCAGCAATCCCGGGTCGTCGATGAGGGTCAGTCTGCGCACGATCGGGCTGTGGTAGTTCAGGACGAGCTGAGCACGTGGCGCGGCGACCGCTAGAGCGCCGAGGATCTCGGTCCACAATTCGTCCGCGCCTTCGGCGGTCTGTACCCTGGCTCGCTCCGTGCGGGCCGCGCGTCCCTCGAGATAGAGCGCGGGCACCGATACCGGATGGAAGGCCCGGACGATCACGTCGCACGACAGTGGGTCGAGCACGGTGCGCGCCTGGGTGAGCACCGGGACGAGCGCCAGCTCTTCGGCCGGGTCCACCGGATCGAGCGCCGCGGTGATCGCCTCGGCGTCGAGCTCGACCACCTCGACGCCGCGCACCAGCCGCGGCAGCAGCGCGACCAGCTCGCGGTCGTAGGCGTAGCCGCCGTTGACGACGCCGATACCTTGCGCGGCGGCGGTCGAGGCCACCTGACGGAACTCCTCGACCGTCGAGGTCACCCGCACCGTGCGATGGTTGCGGGCGAACTCGGTCAGCGGCACGCGTCCGTCGGTGGTCTCGAAAGTCAAGTGCGGCAGCATGATACGGAGCAGATCGACCGAATGCCTGGCCATCGCCTTCACCCCGAGTGCGTGCACCGACAGGAACGCGGCCAGCCGCCGCGGCTGCTCGACGGCGATCTCGGTGAGCCAGTCCCGGATCTGATCGCCGAGCACCTCCCGGACGACGGCCAGCCGGTCGTCCTCGTAGAGCGCTTCCCGCGACGCGGTGGGCCGCAGCGTGTCGGTGTCGATCACACAGCGCACGAAGAACGCCCAGTCCGGCAGCACGCCGCGCACCGCGTCGCCCAGCAGCATCCCCTTCAGGTACACCCGGTGCGCACTGCTCTCGGTCGGGTTCCCCGGCTGGGAGAGCACATAGGCCACACCGCGCACCCCGGCCGGACCGGCATCGAGTTCGATCGCGTCGAGCGGCGGGAAACCCAGCGTCCGGTGACCGTACTCGAGCAAGGCGGCTCTTCGGTCCTCCGCGGTCGGATACGTGCGCCGCCATACCGGAACGCCGTCGGTGACCGACTCCACGACACCCTCGGATTCCACGGTCACCTCGTAGGGCAGCAGCGACCCGAATTCGCGCGCCAGATCGATCACCCGCCGCGGCTGGAACCATGCTCGAGCCCCGCCGCGCGGGGTGAGCCACACCGTGGTGCCCGGCTCCGGATACTCAGCGGGATCGAGTGTGCGCACCGCGTACGTGCCGTCGGCGGCGGCCAGCCACTCGACCGGCGGGGCCGTGGTGTCGGTGGCGGATCGGGTGACCACTCGGATCGTCTCGGCGACCGTGAAGCAGGCAAGCAGCCCGATGCCGAACTGGCCGAGGAACTCTCGCCGTGCGCCTTCGATGTCGTCACGCTTGGACGAGCGGCCGATGGTGGCCAGGAACCGGTGCACGTCGGACTCGGTCAGACCGACGCCGGGATCGCTGATACGCAGGCCGGACTCATCCACTACGAGCCGAATAATTGTAGACGCCAATAGATCTCGGTCGGTCCGGGCGGTAACGGCGTCGACGGCGTTCTGCAACAGCTCACGCAGATAGACCCGCGGACCGGAGTAGAGGTGATGGGAGAGCAGATCGACGATCCCACGCAGATCGACCTGGAACGAATAACTGTTGTGTACCGCCGCCGGACCTCCGGGCGTTCTGTTCACCATGGGTGCCGATCTTGTCGGCGTCCGCCAAAGGTTCGCTTAACGAATGCTTTTCGGTCATCGCGCGGTATGTCGGCGCCGCGCGATCGCCTCGGACGACAGGTCGACCAGGTCGCACATCTCTCGGCCAAGACCCGCGGATATGGTTCCTGCTGGAAGCGTTGAACATTCAAACCACAGCACACGAAGGCGAACCCGGCGAATCGCCGGTGTTGCCGACGCGAGCGGCCACAGCCGACTTCCGTTGTTAGGGTCTGCAACTGCAGGCGGCAAGGCGTCTGCCCGGGGCGACCGACGTCCACGGGACACTTCGATCACCCGGACGTATGACCAATCCAAGCTGTGCATACTTCGATTCGAAGGAGGACATCGTGCGATTCGTCAAAGCAGGTGCCATCGCCGTGGCACTGGCCTGTTCGACCATCGCAGGCGCTGGCGCGGCGCAGGCCGACCAGACCGTCGTCGTGAACGTGGAACTGCTGAGCTGCGCCCTCGAGGCCGGAGTGGACTTGGGGGCGAATGTCGGCCTCGGCCTCATCACCGTCTCCGAAGAGGTGTACGCCGAACTCCACGCCGCCGGCTGCCTCCACTGACTCTATAGCGGGTCCGACTGGCCCGTCGCAAGCCTGCGACGGGCCGGACGGCCTTTCCCGCTGCTGTTGGCTCAGACGGTGGGGCGCTTGGACTTCGGTAGTTTGCGCACGATCGCTTCGTAGGACAGGTCGACCAGTTCGTACGGTTCGTCTTCCGGGATCGTGCCCGCGAGCCGGATGGTGTTCCAGCCGTACCGGCCGATGTAGGCCGACGCCGCCACGTCGTCCGGATACACCCGGACGAGTTCGTCGGCCTCCTCGCGGGTACGTCCGCATTTCAGGCCGACCGACGTATCTCCGAGCAATGCGAATATCTTGTCGCCGACCTTGGCGACGACATCACCCTCCCAGGGCTCGTCCTGCCAGGAACCCGGCTTGGCCAGGCAGTACGTCAGCAGTGTGCCGTCATCCATGCACGGTCTCCTACACCGGCAGCAGCCGGGACACGACCGCGGTGAGCTGCTTGGCCGAGCGGCATTCGTGCATCTCGATCACCTCGCGGTACTTGTCCGCGGCGGAATCACCGGTGCCCCACTGATCGCGTCGTTCCGGATTGAGCCAGTGTGCGTGCTTGGCGACCGAGACGAGCGACCGCAGTGTGGCCAGTTCCGGGTCACGGTAGTTCGTGCGGGCATCGCCGAGGATGAGCAGCGAACTGCGACTGGTGACGGCGTCCGGGTAATCCCTGGCGAACCCGGCCAGCGCCTGGCCGTAGTCGGAGTGCCCGTCGAAGCCTGCCACGTTCGCCTCGCTGAAGATCCTGGTCATCGCCCGATCCAGGTGAGTGCGCGGATCGAAGAACCGGGTCACCTCGTCGACCTGGTCGACGAACGCGAAGATCCGCACCCGGGAGAACTGTTCGCGCAACGCGCTCACCAGCAGCAGGGTGAAGTTGCTGAAACCGGCCACCGAGCCGGAGACATCACACAGCAGCACCAGTTCCGGGCGGCCGGGCCGCGGCTTGCGGTTCACCAGATCGATCGGCACGCCGCCGGTCGACATGGATTTGCGCAGGGTGCGGCGCAGATCGATCTCGCCGCGGCGGGCGTGCCTGCGCCGGGCCGCGAGACGCGAGGCCAGGATGCGGGCCAGACGCTGGGTGCTGCGTTTGAGTTCGGCGAGTTCGGCCTCGGAGGCCCGAAGGAAATCGACCTCCTCCGCTTGGCGGGCAACACCGTAGCCGGCCACCCGCTCGCGGCCGATCCGTTCGGCGACGCGGCGCCTGGTCTCGGCCTCGACCCTCGCGCGGAAGTCGGCGATGCGCTGCCGCCCGACACGGCGGGCGATCTCCATATCGAAATCACTGGTGTCGGGTCCGGCCCCCAGTCCGGCGAGAATCTTGGCCAGCAAGGTCTGTGGCTGTACCTCTTTCAGCGCTTTGTACGCCGAAAACGACGAGTGGCTGGCGGCCTGGTACTGACCGAGCTGCTCGACCAGCTGTGCGGCCAGCGCCTCCAGTTGCGCGGTCGCTTCCTGGGTGAGCAGTTCGGCGAGCAGCTCACGCAACGCCGGGATGTCCACTTCGCCGGACCGTGTGTGCGGGATCTCGACCTCGTCCGCCGCCGCGGTGCGTTCGCCCAGCGCGGCCGGGAACCACAGGTCGAACAGCCCGTCGAAGGTCGCACGGTGCGTCGTGCGCCGCAACAGCGCACACGCCAGGCCCTCGCGGAGGACCTCGCGGTCCATCAAGTCGAGAACGGTCACCACGCGGCCCGCGTCCACCGTCTCGGAGGGGCCGACCGGAATCCCGCGCGCCCGCAGCGCCTTCACGAATCCGACCAGATGCCCGGGCAGTCCGTGCGGCGCGCTCAGCGACGCGACCTCCGCAGGGACCGATCCCGCCGCCATGGCTCAGGCCAGCTTCAGTTCGGCCAGCGCACGCTGGTGATCGCTCTGGTGCTTCAGCACGACACCGAGGGTGGCGCGGACGGTCGTGTCGTCCAGATCGCGCAGGCCGAGCGCGAGCAGCGTGCGGCCCCAATCGATCGACTCGGCGACCGAGGGCAGCTTCTTCAACTGCATACCGCGCAGCACATGCACGATCCGCACCAGCTGTGCGGCGACCGCGGCGGACAGCTCGGGCACCCGGCTGGCCAGGATGCGCCGCTCCAGTTCCTCGTCCGGGAAGTCCAGGTGCAGGTAGAGGCAACGGCGCTTGAGCGCTTCGGACAGGTCGCGGGTGGCGTTCGAGGTGAGCACGACGAACGGCTTGCGGCTGGCAGTGATGGTGCCCAGTTCCGGCACCGTTACCGCGAAGTCGCTGAGCACCTCGAGCAGGAGGCCCTCGATCTCGATGTCGGCCTTGTCGGTCTCATCGATCAGCAGCACCGTGGGATCGGTGCGCCGGATCGCGGTGAGCAGCGGCCGCGACAGCAGGAATTCCTCGGTGAAGACGTCGGCCTTCGTCTCCTGCCAGTCGTTCTCGCTGGAGGCCTGAATGCGCAGGATCTGCTTGGCGTGGTTCCACTCGTACAGCGCGCGGGCCTCGTCGACGCCCTCATAGCACTGCAACCGGACCAGCTCGGCGCCGGAGGTCTGCGCGACCGCGCGCGCCAGCTCGGTCTTGCCGACGCCCGCCGGTCCCTCGATCAGCAGCGGCTTGCCCAGCCGGTCGGCGAGGAACACCGACGTGGCGGTGGCCTTGTCCGCCAGGTACCCCGTGCTCGCCAAACGCTCGATCACATCGTCCACCGATGCGAAGACCGGTTCCTGAACCGTACTGTCCGACACCACCCCGTACCTTTCTTCCGAGCCCATCCTCACGGTACGGCAGTGCCACTGTGGCGGCGCCCGCGGCCGGTGCGAGTCAGACGGGACGGATCTGACCTTCGCCCCAGACGATCCACTTCGTCGAGGTCAGTTCCGGCAGCGCCATCGGGCCGCGGGCGTGCAGCTTCTGGGTCGAGATGCCGATCTCGGCGCCGAAGCCGAACTGCTCGCCATCGGTGAACGCGGTGGAGGCGTTCACCATGACGGCGGCGGCGTCGACGCGGCTGGTGAACTCGCGCGCGGCGGACACGTCGCTGGTGACGATGGCCTCGGTGTGGCCGGTGCCCCAGGTGTTGATGTGGTCCACCGCCGCGTCCAGGTCGTCGACGACCTTGAGCGCGATGTCCAGGGTGAGGTATTCCTCGCCCCAGTCGGCGTCGGTCGCCGGCACCTGACCGGGCAGGTCGCCGTGGATGGTGACGTTGTGCCGCTGCAGAGCCTCGGTGAGCTTGGGCAGCGCGGTGTCGGCGATCGCCGCGTCGATCAGGACGGTCTCGGCGGCGTTGCACACGCTGGGACGGCGGGTCTTGGCGTTGATCAGGATCTGCTCGGCCATGTCCAGATCGGCGGCGGCGTGCACGTAGACATGGCAGTTGCCGGTGCCGGTCTCGATGGTGGGCACCTGTGCGTCGCGGACGACCGCGTTGATCAGCCCGGCGCCGCCGCGCGGAATGACGACGTCGACCAGGCCGCGGGCCTGGATCAGATGGGTGACGCTGGAGCGGTCCTCGCTCGGCAGCAATTGCACGGCGTCGGCCGGGATGTCCTGCGCCACCAGCGCTTCGCGCAGCACGGCGACCAGCGCGGCGTTGGAGCGGGCGGCCGAGGACGAGCCGCGAAGCAGGGCGGCGTTGCCGGACTTGAGTGCGAGCCCGAACGCGTCGACCGTGACGTTCGGCCTGGCCTCGTACACCATGCCGACCACGCCGAGCGGCACGCGTACCTGCTTGATCTCCAGGCCGTTCGGCAGAGTGGAACCGCGGACGACCACGCCGACCGGATCGGCCAGCCCGGCCACCTGGCGCAGTCCGGAGGCGATGCCGTCGATCCTGGCCTTGGTCAACCGCAACCGGTCGAGCAGCGACTCCTCGGTGCCCGTGGCCTGTGCGGCGGCGATGTCCTCGGCGTTGGCGGCGAGCACCCGGTCGGCGGCGGCCAGCAGTGCGTCGGCGGCGGCGTGCAGCGCATCGTTCTTCCGCGCGGTCGTCAGCCGCGCCAGCGTCCGCGACGCGACCCGGGCCTTGCGCGCGGCCTCGTGCACCACCTCACGGACATCCGGCTGGGTCGTCGTTCCTACCGTCATGGGTACAGCCTACGCACCGGCGGCACTGCCGATTCCACCTGCTGGGCCACGGCGGCATCCGGTCGGCAACGATGGCCGCGAGAAGTCCGCGTTGCGCGGCGGAGTGGGGCGAAAATGCGGTCGGTCGGACACTCGGCTACGTGCACGGCGCGGGTTCGGCGACTACCGTCCGGCGATATGACGGCCGAATCGGACGCTCCGGCGATCGTGGTGCTCGGCAGCATCAACATGGATCTGGTGACCACCACCGCGTGGCGGCCCGTTCCCGGGGAGACGGTGCTGGGCACGAGCTTCGCCATGGTGCCGGGGGAAAGGCGCCCATCAGGTGGAGATTCCTATCGACACGGTGGCCGCCGCCGCGCGCCACGCCCACGCGCACGCCACAACCGTGCTGCTGAACCGCTCGCCGGTCCGCCGCCTGCCCGCCGAGCTGTGGGCCGATGTGGATGTGGCCGTGGTGAATTCGGGTGAAGCCGAGCAGCTACGCGACGACCTCGAGCCGGTTGCGCATGTGGTGGTGACCCGTGGGGCGGCAGGCGCGGACTACCACGGTCCGGGCAATACGCGGCTGTCGTGCCCCAGCCCGCGAGTGGACGTCCTCGACACCACCGGGGCTGGCGACGCGTTCACCGGCGCGCTGGCCGCCGCCTGGCACCGCGGCCCGGAATGGGCGTTGACCTGGGCCTGCGCCGCCGGTGCGCTGGCGACGACCACGCTGGGCGCAAGCAGCTCGCTCCCGACCCGGGAAGAGATCACCGCCGCACCGGCCGCCGAATAAGGACGCGCGCGCCTCGGCTCCCGGTGCCCCCGAACCGATATCGTGGGACGCATGGCCACGCCGGATCGCATCCCCGCCGACGGCGACACCGCGCTGATCGACCAACTGGACGCGTCCATGATCGCACTGAGCTTCGTCGACAACGCGGGCATCACGCGGGTGAAAGCGGTGCCCAAACAGCGGCTCGAGCTCGCATCCTGGTATGGGGTCGGCGTGTCCCCGTGCTTCGAGACCTTCGCCTTCGATGACCTGATGACGGTCGGGCGCTATCTCGGCGGTCCCGACGGGGATCTGCGGCTCGTCCCGGATCTGTCCAAGCTGACCGAACTGGCCTGCCAGCCCGGATGGGCGTGGGCGCCCACCGACAAGTACACCCAGGACGGCGCGCGCTTCGTCGCCTGCCAGCGCCACTTCGCGTCCCGCCAGGCGGAGGAGGCCCGCGCGGCGGGCCTGGGGTTGTCCATGGCCTTCGAGACCGAATGGTCCGTGGGCCGGGCCGACGACACCGGCGGCTTCACACCCGCCGTGCACGGCCCCGCCTACGGCATCGTGCGGCTCGGGCAGGTCGCCGAGTACGCCGCCGACCTGGTCGCGGCGCTGGACCAGCAGGGTGTCGCGGTGGCCCAGTTCCATCCGGAATACGCGCTGGGGCAACTGGAATTGTCGGTGGAGCCGTCCGAGCCGGTCACCGCCGCGGACGAGACCGTCCTGGTCCGGCACACGATCCGTCAGGTGAGCGCGCGGCACGGCTGGCGCGCGCTGCTGGCCCCCTGCATCGAACCGGGCGGCGCCGGTTCCGGAGCACACCTGCATCTGTCCGTGCACGACGACGAGGGGCCCCTGCTCGCGGGCGGTGACGGTCCGCACGGTATGCGGCGCACCGGCGAGGCGTTCTTGGCGGGCGTGCTGCGTGAACTACCCGCGCTGGTCGCGGTCGGCGCGGGCAATCCGGCGAGCTTCCTGCGGCTGGAGCCCTCGCGCTGGGCCGGGGTGTGGCAGTGCTGGGGTCGCGAGACCAGAGAGGCGGCGCTGCGCTTCATCACCGGGGTGCGCGGCACCGAGGGCTGGGCGGCCAATGCCGAGGTCAAGTGCTTCGACGCGACCGGCAATCCGTACCTGATCGTCGGCTCGGTGATCGCGGCCGGGCTCGCCGGCATCGCCGAAGAGTTGCGCTTGCCTGCCGAAATCACCGGGGACCCGGTTTCTTTCGATGCCGAAGCCCGCAGGATGTCCGACGTGCGCCGGCTGCCGACCACACCGGCCGAAGCCGCCGAGCACCTCGCCGCATCCCGGGTACTCGCCACCGCGATGGGCGCCGAACTGCACGACGCGCTGCTCACCGTGCGCCGCGCGGAAGCCGAGCGCTACGCCGACGCGAGCGCCGAAGAACTCGTCGCCCTCACGCGTTGGCGGTTCTGACGTGCTCACCGACGACGTGCCGCTGACCGACCACCACTGTCACGGCGTCGACATCGGCACGCTGGATCGTCCCGGTTTCGAGCGCCTGCTCGGCGAAGGCGCGCGGGGCAGTTTCGATTCCGCGATCGGGCTCGCGGTGCGCCGCTGGTGCGCGCCCGCGCTCGACCTGCCCGCGCACGTCGGCCCGGACGTCTACCTCCGCCATCGCGTCCAGCTCGGAGCGGGCGAAGTCGCCGCGCGGCTGCTGCGCGCGTCGGGCGTGACCCGATGGTTCCTGGATACCGGAATCGGCGGAGGGACAGCTGATTTCACCGCCATGGTGGACGGAGACGTGCACGAGGTGGTGCGCCTGGAAGAGGTCGCCGAACAGGTCATCGCGCAGGTCGGCGCGGTATCGGGGGTCTACGACCGGATCGAAGCCGAGCTGCGCGCGCGGGCCGCCACCGCCGTCGGATTCAAGACGATCGTCGCCTACCGGTGCGGCTTGGATTTTCCGATGCAGGACCATCCGCCGACCAGTTTCGCACCCGAACACCGGCTCACCGATCCGCATGTGCTCGGCTGGCTGGTCGGGCTCGGCGCGCGGATCGGGGCCGAGTTCGGCCTTCCCCTGCAATTCCACACCGGATTCGGCGATTCCGACCTCCACCTGCGGCACAGTGACCCGCTGCTGCTCACCGGCTTCCTGCGCAGGAGCGCGGGCACAAGGCTCTCGGTGATGCTGCTGCACTGCTGGCCGTTCCATCGCCATGCCGCCTACCTCGCTCACCTCTTCGACCACGTCCACGTGGATCTGGGTCTCACCATCCCGTATGTGGGACACCGTGCCGCGGCGGTCCTTGCGGAGACGCTGGAACTCGCCCCGTTCCGGGCGCTGTGCTACTCCTCGGACGGCTACGGGCTGCCGGAATTGCACTACCTGGGCGCCCTGCTCTGGCGACGCGGACTCGGCACGCTGATGGACGAGTGGATCGCCGCCGACGCGATCACCACCGCCGACGCGGAAGCCCTGGTCACGGCCATCGCGCACGGGAATGCCGAGCGCGTCTACCGCGCGGCGTTCGACCAGGTCACCGGCTGAAAAATCGGACCGTCCGGTCGGTCGATATTCGGGTGCATCCGCCGCTCTCGGTCCCTACCGTTGATGGTGAGAACCAACGAGAGGATCGAGACCATGTTTCCCGTCGAGCTGCCCGGCACCAAAGCGCAGACGCTGATGTGGGCCCACGAGCACGAGGTCGAGCAGGCCGCGCTCCGGCAGCTGCGCAACATCGCCGCGCTGAAATGGGTCCACGGCGTCCGCGTGATGCCGGACGTGCACCTCGGCAAAGGGGCCACGGTCGGCTCGGTGATCGCGATGAAGGACGCGGTGTCGCCCGCCGCGGTCGGCGTGGACATCGGCTGCGGCATGGAGAGCGTGCGCACCGACCTCACCGCGGCCGACCTGCCCGACAACCTGCACTCGCTGCGCTCGCGGATCGAGGCGGCGGTGCCGGTCGGGTTCCAGGCCCACCACGACCCGGTCGACGTCACCAGACTCGGCACCCAGGTCGCCGGGCTCGGCGTGAGCACCGCGACGCTGCGCGCGGGCTGGGACCGTTTCTGGGGTTCCTTCGACGCACTCGACGAGCACGTGCAGGCCCGGGAGTCCAAGGCGCACAAGCAGATGGGCACACTCGGCGGCGGCAACCACTTCATCGAGGTCTGCCTGGACCAGGACGACCGGGTGTGGATCCTGCTGCACTCCGGCAGCCGCAACATCGGCAAGGAACTCGCCGAGCGGCACATGACGATCGCGCGAACGCTGCCGCACAACGCCGACCTGCCCGACCGCGATCTGGCGGTCTTCGTCTCCGGCACGCCGGAGATGGAGGCGTACCGGCACGACCTCACCTGGGCGCAGGAGTACGCCGCGCGCAACCGCGCGGTCATGCTCGCCCTGGTCTGCCGCGCGGTCAGCGCCGAATTCGCCGGGCGCGGAGTGCGTTTCGAGCAGCCGCTATCGTGCCACCACAACTATGTGGCGGAGGAGTTCATTGATGGCGTGCCGATGCTGGTGACCCGGAAAGGGGCCGTGCGTGCGGGCGAGGGCGATCTCGCGCTGATCCCCGGCTCGATGGGCACCCGCTCGTATGTGGTGCGCGGCAAGGGAAATCCGGCTTCGTTCCAGTCGGCCTCGCATGGCGCGGGACGGCGGATGAGCCGCAATGCGGCGAAGAAGCAGTTCACCGTCGCCGATCTCATCGCCCAGACCGAGGGCGTCGAGTCGCGCAAGGACGCGGGCGTGGTCGACGAGATCCCCGCCGCGTACAAGGACATCGACGAGATCATCGCGGCACAGCGCGACCTGGTCGACGTCGTCGCGACGCTGCACCAGGTGCTGTGCGTCAAGGGGTGACAGCCGCGTAGCTTCGGTGCCGATCTTCTCGATACGATCGGATATGCCCTGGCGGCCCTCGTTCTTCTCATCCGCTCCGGAATCGGACCCGGCGGGCGGTCCGCCGGAGATCGCTGGTGTACGGCGCTCGTCCGTCACCGCGCGTGGCGTCCGCTTCCACGTCACCGAGGCGGGTCCCGCGGAGGGACACCCCGTGCTCGCATTGCACGGGTGGCCACAGCACCATTACGCGTACCGCCACCTGCTCGCCGATCCACCGGACGGACTGCGGATCATCGCGCCGGACTTGCCCGGGTACGGCTGGTCCGGTCCCGCGCCACACCGGTGGGCCAAGGAGGACGTCGCCTCCGACCTACTGGCTCTGCTGGACGTGCTCGGCCTGGACCATGTCCTGCTGGTCGGGCACGACTGGGGCGGCTACGTAGGTCACCTGCTCGTGCTGCGCGCGCCGGAACGATTCGACGCGCTGCTCGCGCTGAACATCGCCCATCCCTGGCAGACGCCGCGCAGTTTCCTCCCGCACGCTTGGCGTTTCCTGGTCTATCAGCCACCGATCGCGGCGTTCGGCACCTACCTCCACCAGCACACCCGCTTCCTGGAACGGCTCATCTTCGCCGGTGCCGTGCGCAACCGCGACCAGTTCGGACCCGAGGTGGTCCACGCGTACGCCGACCGCTTCCGCGACCCGGTCTGCGCCCGAGCCGCGACCGATACCTACCGCACTTTCCTGCTGCGCGAAGTCCCCCGGTCCGCCGTACGGGGCGAACAACGCCGGGCAACCGTGCCGATCCACGCGCTGTTCGGTGTCGCCGACGCCGCGATCCATCCCGCGCTCGCGTCCGAGAAGACGGCGCGCGCCGGCGACTACCGCCTCGAACTGGTCCAGAACTGCGGCCACTTCATCGCCGAGGAACGGCCCGATCTGGTCCGGGCTCGACTGGTAGAGCTGGCCGCAAGGACCGTCAGGCGCGGGCCTACAGGCAGCCCTGGCAGCTGACGGCGTTCCGGCGGACTGGTGCGCACGAGAGCGTCACGCGGCTCTTCGCTCTGGGTACGGTCGGGCGCAGGGGCACGTGTCGGTGCCCTCGGGCACGATGGAGTTCATGACCACGGCGACCGATGCCTCTTCGATCGACCTCACCGCCCCCGACCTGCGCGAACATGCCGAGCAGCTGGTGCGCGAGCTGGCGGGGCCCGATGCGCGGCTGCGGGAGGATCAGTGGACCGCCATCGAGGCGCTGGTCGTACGGCGACGCAGGGCGCTGGTGGTGCAGCGCACCGGCTGGGGCAAATCGGCGGTGTACTTCATCGCCGCCAAATTGCTGCGCAGAGGCGGTCGCGGGCCGACGGTGATCGTGTCGCCGCTGCTGGCGCTGATGCGCAACCAGGTGGCTGCCGCGCAGCGCGCCGGGGTGGTCGCCGCCACCATCAACTCCGGCAATGTGACCGAATGGGACGAGATCCACGCGCAGGTCGCCGCGGGCGCGGTCGACGTGCTGCTGGTCAGCCCGGAGCGGCTGAACAACCCGGACTTCCGAGATCAGGTGCTGCCCCGGCTCGCGGCGGACGCGGGTCTGGTGGTGATCGACGAAGCGCACTGCGTCTCGGACTGGGGCCATGACTTCCGGCCGGATTATCGCCGGATCCGGACGCTGATCGCCGACCTCGGCTCCGATGTGCCGGTGCTCGCGACCACCGCCACCGCCAACGACCGGGTGGTCACCGACGTCGCCACCCAGATCGGCACCGACACCCTGGTGCTGCGTGGCACGCTGGATCGCGAGTCGCTGCGCATGTCGGTGGTCCACTTCGACGACGCCGTGGAACGCACCGCCTGGCTCAGCGGTCACCTGCACCGGCTGCCCGGCTCCGGCATCGTCTACACCCTCACCGTCGCCGCCGCGCACGATCTGGCCGACGTGTTGAACTCGCACGGCCACAACGTTGCCGCCTACACCGGCCAGACCGACCCCGCCGAACGCGAGGTCCTGGAGGCCGCGTTGCTGAACAACGAGGTGAAGGCGCTCATCGCCACCTCCGCGCTGGGCATGGGATTCGACAAACCCGACCTCGGATTCGTGGTGCACGTCGGCGCGCCCCCCTCGCCGATCGCCTATTACCAGCAGGTGGGTCGCGCCGGGCGCGGCACCGATCACGCGGAGGTGGTCCTGCTACCCGGCTCCGAGGACGCACGGATCTGGAGTTACTTCGCCTCCGTCGCCTTTCCGCGCGAGCACATCGTGCGGGCGGTGCTCGACGCGCTGGACTCCGATCGGGCGCTGTCCACCGCGGCGCTGGAACCGCTGGTGGAGCTGAACCGCTCCCGGCTGGAGATGGTGCTGAAGGTGCTCGATGTGGACGGCGCGGTGCGTCGCGTGCGCGGCGGCTGGCTCGCCACCGGTCAGCCCTGGACTTATGACACCGAGCGCTACGAGCGCTTGTCCCTCGCCCGCGAGGCCGAACAGCAAGCCATGATCGACTACCAGTCGACCCGGGACTGCCGGATGGAATTCCTGCGCCGCCAACTCGACGACCCGGGACTACCCGCCGATTCCGGGGCTTCGCCCGGCTGCGGCCGCTGCGACAACTGCACGGGCAACCGCCCCGACCGTACTGTCGCCGCCGACGCCGTCGCTGCGACCAAGGCTCGTCTCGACCGTCCCGGCATCGATCTCGCGCCGCGCAAACAGTGGCCCACCGGCATGGCGAAACTCGGAATCCCATTGTCCGGCAAGATCTCCGGTGGCGCCGAGCCCGGTCGCGTGCTCGGCAGGCTGACCGATCTCGGCTGGGGGCAGCGCTTGCGGACGCTGCTCGACGGCCCCGACGCCCCGGTCCCCGCCGCGGTGTTCGACGCCTGCATCGCCGTTCTGCGCGAATGGGATTGGGCAACTCGCCCCACGTCGGTGCTCGCGCTGGAATCCGCACGTCATCCCGTGCTCACGGCCAGCCTCGCCGCCCGGCTCGCCGAGGTGGGCCGCCTGCAGGACCTGGGCATCCTGCGCACCCGCCCGGACCGGCCGCCGGTCTCCGCCGCGAACTCCGCCCATCGCGTCGCAGGACTGTTCGACTCGTGGGAAGTCCCCGACCTCAGCGCCGTATCGGGCCCGATCCTGCTGGTGGACGCCATCACCGACACCGGCTGGACGTTCACCGTCGCCGCCCACGCACTGCGCGCGGCAGGCGCCGACGCGGTCCTGCCGTTCGCGCTGGCCACGCCGACGTAGCGGCGGCAGGGGTGCGGCGGCAAGCACATGGAATCTGCGGGCCCGCCGGCGATTCCGTGCAGACCCGCGGTGGCCCAGCCGTACACACCGGCGCCTGCGATCAGAGACTGAGGGTCGCCCGTAGCCGCGCGTCGAGGGATTCGGTCTCGGACGGTGTCAGCACGTCGAGGTATTCACTGAGCCAGGGGCGGTAGGCGCGGTGCAGTTCGAGGGTATCGGCCCAGCCGTGCTCGGTCTTGGTGGCCAGCACGTGACCCGGGTCGGCGTCGCGCAAGGGGACGACGTGCAGCCAGGGATAGCGCGAGGTGATCACCGCCGAATCGGATACCAGCACGACCGTCATCCGCCGCGGGAACGGCGTGCCGTCGCTGAGCGTCGGGGCATAGCGCCAGATTTCACCGCGTCTCATGCTCTGTCGCCTTCGGCGTGAGCGGGCCGCCCTCCATGGTTACGCACGCTCATGCCGCGCCGCCGGCGTCGTCTTCGGCGGCCTGGGTGAGCGTCACGTCGTCGTATGCGGCGGCCAGCTCGGCCTCCTCGTCGATGATCAGGGCGGTCAGGCTGTCGTGCACGAGCGTGGTGCGCACCGCGGCATTGATCACCGAGGACAGGCTGCGGTTCTGGCGATCGGCAGCCTCCCTGGCCCATTCCGCCACCTGAGGGTCCAACGTGACGGTCACGCGCGTCGCCTTGCTCATACCCGTATGCATACCAGAACGGTGCAACAACCATGCCCGGTTCGCCGCATTGGTCATACGGCTGCCTCGCTTCCACTCCGCCCGCGCGGACAACGTCCGGTTGCGACTGCCTCAGCCCCGCTCGACGTTCGGACGGGCTCTCGGCCGCACTCTCACGCGTCTGTCTCTGTTCCGCCTGCGCAAGCCACACAAAGCCCATCGGCTCGACGGGCTGGCCAACTTCCGCCGAGCTATACGGACAGTGCGTTCGGCGGCGCCTGATTCGGTTCCGCGTCCGACTTGGCTCGGCCCGGCGCGTGCTGTGCACCGGACTACATCCGGCTGCGCCCGTTAAGGTCGATACGTGGCCCGCAAATCCGCCGCGTCGGCGATCGAACTCGAGGTCGGCGACCACACGATTCGCATCTCCAACCCGGACCGGGTCTACTTCCCGGAAACCGGCGCGACCAAGCTCGACTTGGTGCAGTACTACCTGAGCGTCGGGGACGGCATCGTCAACGCCCTGCGCGACCGGCCCTGCATGCTGCACCGGTTTCCCAAGGGATTGGCCGGTGACAAGGTGCACCAGAAGCGGCTGCCCGCGGGCGCGCCGGACTGGATTCCGACTGTGCGGGTGTACTTCCCGCGCTACGGCAGGCATGCCGACGAGCTCTGCGTCGAGAAGCTCGCCGATGTCGTCTGGGCCGTGCAGATGTCGACGGTCGAGTTCCATCCGTGGAACTCCCGCGCCGCCGACACCGAGCGTCCCGACGAGTGGCGCATCGACTTGGACCCGATGCCGGACTGCCCGTGGTCACGGGTGCAGCGCGTGGCGGGCGTCGTGCACGAGCTGCTCGACGAACTCGGTGCCGTCGGCTGGCCGAAGACCTCCGGTGGCAGGGGACTGCACGTGTACGTCCGGATCGCGCCGAACTGGGGGTTCCAAGAGGTGCGCCGGGCGGCGCTCGCGTTCGCCCACGAAGTGGAACGTCGCGCGCCGGATAACGTGACCACTACGTGGTGGCGTCGCGACCGCGACCCGGCGATGCTGTTCGTCGACTACAACCAGAACGCGCGCGACCACACGATCGCCGCCGCCTACTCGGTGCGCGGCGTCCCCGCCGCCACGGTCTCCACCCCGGTGCGCTGGGCGGAGATTCCCGACATCGATCCGCGCGACTTCACCATCTCCACCGTCCCCGCCCGCTTCGCCGAGCTCGGCGACCTGCACGCCGGCATCGACGACGCGGTGTTCCACCTGGATCAGCTGCTGGAGTGGGCGGACCGGGACAAGGTGGACGCGGAGCTGGACGAGCAAACGGATCGGGCCGAGAACTAGCGCCGCGTCGGCGGACACCACACACTACCGTCCACGCAGCGGTGCTACGGTCGCATCGGCGAGTCCGACCGCCATTCGTCCCAGCGCGACCACGTCGTACTGCACTGAAGGAGGTCTATCCGTGAGCGAGCGTCAGCGAGCGAACCGAGGACACAGTGCGCCCTCGCGCACGACGGAGCCGAGCGCCAGCGAGGTGCAGTCGTGAGCGAGCGTCAGCGAGCGAACCGAGGACACAGTGCGCCCTCGCGCACGACGGAGCCGAGCGCCAGCGAGGTGCAGTCGTGAGTGGCCCGGCTGTACCGATCGCCATCGGACCGACCGAACCTCCCCCCACGCTGGTGGAGAAGGCGGTACTGGAGGCGGGTGCCGCGATCGCCGACCTCGACGAGGCGCGCGGGCTGATCTGGGTGGGCGGACCCGGCGAGTTCCCGGACGAGCTGCCCGCGTCCCTGGAATGGGTGCAGCTGTCGGCCGCCGGGATCGAGGACTGGTTCACCGCCGGCATCCTCGCCAAGCATCCGCACATCCGATTCACTTCCGCCGCAGGCGCTTTCGCGGCAAGCGTGGCCGAGCACGCGCTCATGCTGCTACTCGCGGGCGTGCGCTACCTGCCCGAGCATCTGCGCGCGGCGGGGTGGCGACAGCAGGACTTCTTCCCGCACGTCGGTACGCTGCGCGGCAAGACGGTGACCATCGTCGGCGCGGGCGGCATCGGCCGTGCGCTGATTCCGATGCTGATCCCGCTCGGCGCGCACATCATCGCGGTGAACCGCAGCGGTCGTCCGGTCACCGGCCCGGGTATCCCGGCCACCGTCGAGACGATCTCCGCCGACCATATCGGCCGGATCTGGCCGCGTACCGATCACGTGGTCATCGCCGCGCCCGCCACGCCCGCCACCAGGCATCTCATCGGTGCGGACGAACTCGCCCGGCTCAAGCCGTCGTCCTGGATCGTCAACGTCGCCCGCGGCAGCCTGATCGACACCGACGCGCTGGTGGCCGCGCTGGCCTCGGGCGCGATCGGCGGCGCCGGACTCGACGTCACCGATCCCGAACCGCTGCCGGACGGTCATCCGCTCTGGGTGCTGCCGAATTCCATTGTCACGCCGCATGATTCGAATCCGCCGCAGCTGCGGTTGGCGGCATTCGCCGATCACGTCGGCGACAACGTCCTGCGGTTCGTCGCCGGACGCCCACTACTGGCGCCGATCGATCGCGAGCGCGGGTACTGAGCAGGAAAAGGCCCGGTTCGCAGCGAGTTTCACGCTCTACCGCGCACCAGCCTCCACGCGCCGGATGAGACAGCGATGCCGGTACAAGTCCGGCTCGCAGCAACGTGCACCTAGCGGAGGCGAGAGAGGCGGCCTCATCAGCGGTGTCCGGGACGGCCACAGGATGTCGATCACCAGGTTGGTGGCGATCCCGGGCACAGAGATCGAGCCGGTGCGCTCGATCCGGTAGCGGCACCGCGTCGGCGCCGCTCCGCAACGCAGCCTCCTTTCGGAGCGCAAGACCGGCAGTCCGGCGACCAACGCGCGCCGACCGCTCACATTGGCTGCCACCGCTCCCTTAATCGCCTTCTCGCAATGTGCCATTGACAACTGGCACATTCATGACTGATTCTGAGGGCATGACAAGGTCAACGAGGACCTCGCCCGGCGTTCCCGCCGCGCCTTCCCCGCACGTCAGGGTGGCCGCGGCCGCGGCCCGACTCGGTATGCGGCCGCTGAACTGCGCGATTCCGATGAACACAGCGGGCGTCTGGTTCGCCCGCAAGCTCATCGCCACGGTGATGGCCCTCGGCGGTCCCGTTCCGCCAGGTACTTCCGTCACGCAGGTCCGGTCCGGAAAGGTGCGCGGCGAATGGGTCCGCGCGGCCGGTGTACCTTTCGGCTCACAGGCGATCTGCTACATCCACGGCAGCGGCTACGTGATCTGCTCGGCCCGCACCCACCGTGGCCTCGCGGCCCGGCTGTCGAAGCGGACCGGGCTCCCGGTCTTTCTCACCGACTACCGGCTCGCACCCGAACACCGGTTCCCCGCCGCGGCGGACGACGTCGAGGCAGGCTACCGCTGGCTGCTCGACCAGGGCATCGCCGCGGAAGACGTGGTGATCGCCTGCGATTCCGCGGGCGGGCATCTCGCGCTGGACCTGCTGGTCGAGAACGGGCGCCGCGGCAGACCGCAGCCCGCCGCGGTCGCGATGTTCTCCCCTTTACTCGACCTCACGCTTGGTATGGCTGCCGAGCAGGAGCGCGTCCGCCCGGACCCGCTGATCTCCGCCGCCGCGGCGAGGCGGCTGCCCGCGTCCTATACCAGCGGTCAGCCCGCGGACGCACCGCGCCTGCGGCTGGCGATCCCGCACGGCATCGCGCTGCCACCGATCCTGGTGCAGGTCGGCGGCACCGAGATGCTCCGCGCCGACGCGCAGGCCCTGTGCGACATGGTCCGTCGTGCGGGCGGCAGCTGCGACCTGGAGATCTGGCCCGGGCAGCTGCACGTCTTCCAGGCCCTCCCGATGGTGGTGCCCGAGGCCGGCCACGCCCTCGCCCGCGCCGCCGACTTCCTGCGCGCGGCGTTGATCGCAACCTCCACGGAGAAGGTGAGCTGAGATGTTCGGACTGGATCGGTTGGCGGGCCTGGGCAGATCCCGCCGCACGCACGGCGCGCGAGCCGTGGTCACCGGCGCGGGCAGCGGCATCGGCCGCGCATTCGCCCTGGAGATCGCGGCGCGCGGTGGCCAAGTGATCTGCGCCGACATCGACGAGGCACGCGCCGACGAGACGGTCGCCCTGATCGACCGCACCCACCCCGCCGCCGCGCACGCCTTCCGTTGCGACGTGGCGCGGCGCGATGACGTGCAACTGCTCGCCCGCTTCGCCGACACGCTTTTCGAGCGCCCGGTCAGCTTGGTGATCAACAACGCCGGCGTCGGCATCGGCGGGAAACCTGTGGGCCGCATCGGATTCGACGACTGGCAGTGGGCGCTGGACATCAATCTGTGGGGTGTCGTGCACGGCTGCGAGGTCTTCGCGCCGCGGCTGCGCGCCACCGGGCGCGGCGGCATCATCAACGTCGCGTCGGCCGCCGGCTTCGCCGCGGCGCCATCGATGGCGGCATACAACGTGTCGAAGGCGGGCGTGCTGTCGCTCTCGGAGACCATGGCCGCCGAGCTGAGCGGCACCGGCGTCGCGGTCACCGTCCTGTGCCCGACGTTCGTGCGGACGAACGTCGCACGCGACGGCCGGATCACCAAGGAATCCGCGCAGCTGGCCGACTTCCTGATGCGCTGGACCGGCTTCTCCCCCGAGCACGTCGCGCGCACCGCGCTGGACGCGCACGACCGCGGGCAGCTCTATGTCCTGCCCCAGCTGGACGCGCACGTCGTCTGGCTGCTCAAGCGGTACTTCCCCACCCGGTACACCTACGTCCTCGGGCTGCTGGATCGGCTACTGCCCCAGGACGACTCGACCACCACCGGCGGCACGCCGGTCACCGACAAGACAGGAGTCTGACATGGCCATCACGATGGACTTCGACGACATGCTCCGCAAGATCAAGGACCGCCAGTGGGCGCTGGCCGACATCGACTGGGACGCGCCCGGCGCCGAGACGATCACGCCGGAACTGCACGCCAAGCTGAAGCCGTTCATGGCCGACCTGATGTGGATCGAGAACGTCGGCGCGCGCGGCTTCGCGGCGATGGTCAAGAAGGCGCCGAACGAGACGTTGCGCGAGATCTACCGCTACTTCCACGCCGAGGAGCAGAAGCACGCCAACGCCGAGCTGGCGCTGATGCGCCGATGGGGCATGCTCGACGGAGACGAGATCCCGCAGCCGAACGTGAACGTCAAGCTGGTGATCGACTTCCTGGACAAGTACTCCGACGACATGTCGCTGTCGTTCCTCGGCACGGTGATCCCGATGCTCGAGGTGGCGCTGGACGGCGCGCTGATCAAATTCGTCATGGACGAGATCGACGACCCGGTCTGCCAGGAAGTGTTCAAGAAGATCAACTCCGACGAATCCCGCCATCTGGCCGTCGATTTCGCGGTGATGGATCTGCTCGGGCACGCGCAGATGCGCAAGTTGCTCATCGACCTGGTCGGCGGCTGGGCCAAGCCCTCGCTGATCATCGGGGTGCTCAGCTACGTACCGCTGCTGAACAAGATGCGCGACAACATCGTCGCGATGGGCGTCGACGAGGAGAGGCTCTACGTCGCGCTGAAGCGGTACGCGAACGTCGGCGAGCGCAGCGAATTCGCGCGCAGGCTCCCGATGTACCAGATCGTCAAGATGCACGGTGGTTGGGTGATCAACCGCGACCACCCCTACCACCTGGTGGCCGACACACTGGTGAAGATCACCGGCTTGGTGCCGAAAGCACTGCTGCGCAAGGACCCGGCCTGGTCGAAGGAACTGACCTACGAGCCCGCCGCATGACAAGGGAACCGATGAGCACGCACACCCTCGACGTCGCCGTGATCGGCGGCGGATTCGCCGGGATCGGCACGGCCATCCGCCTGAAGCAGCACGGAATCCACGATTTCGCGATCTTCGAACGGGGCACCGCGGTCGGTGGAACCTGGCGTGACAACACCTATCCCGGTGCGGCGTGCGACATTCCGTCGCGGCTGTATTCCTATAGTTTCGCGCCGAATCCGAATTGGTCGCACACCTACTCCGGCAGCGCCGAGATCCTCGGCTACATCGAGGCAATGGTCGCCGAATTCGGGCTCGGTGCGCATATCCGATTCCGGCACCACGTCACGGGCATCGTGTTCGACGAGCAGGCCGGGGCCTGGGAGATCGCCGTCGACGGACACCCGCACCCGGTCCTGGCGCGCACGGTGGTGCTGGCATCGGGACCGCTGGCCAACGCCAGTTTCCCGGATATTCGCGGCATCGAGACCTACCAGGGGCACAAGATCCACAGCGCCCGATGGGATCACGACTACGACTTCGCGGGCAAGCGGGTCGCGGTGATCGGCACCGGGGCCAGCGCGGTCCAGATCATTCCGGAACTGGTCGAGCGGGCCGCCTCGGTGAAAGTGTTCCAGCGCACGCCCGGCTGGGTGCTGCCGCGGATCAACCGGCCGACCACCGTGCTCACCAAGGAGCTCTACCGCCGGGTGCCCGCCACCGAACAGCTGGCGCGGCGCGCTTGGTACTACGGGCACGAGTCGGTCGCGCTGGGCGTGGTCTGGAATACGCCGCTGACCAGGGTGGTCGAGCTGGTCGGCAAGGCGCAGCTGCGCAGACAGGTGAAGGATCCCTGGCTGCGCCGTCAGCTCACGCCGGACTTCCGGGCGGGCTGCAAGCGCCTGCTGATGACCGACGACTACTACCCCGCGCTGCAACGCGACAACTGCAAGCTGATCACCTGGCCCATCGCCCGGATCTCCGAGCAGGGCATCCGCACCGCGGAAGGCATCGAGCACCAAGCGGATTGCATTGTCTTCGCGACCGGGTTCGACGTGTCCAAGGCCGGCACACCCATTCCGGTGGCCGGGCTCGACGGGCGAATTCTCGCCGAGGAGTGGTCGCGCGGCGCCTACGCCTACAAGAGCGTCGCGGTCTCCGGCTATCCCAACCTGTTCCTGACGTTCGGACCCAACTCCGGACCTGGGCACAACTCGGCGCTGGTCTATATGGAGGCCCAGATCGACTACCTGGTCAGCGCGATCGGCACGATTCTGGACCGGGATCTGCTGATGCTCGACGTCCGGCGGGATCGGCAGGACCGCTACAACGCGGCCATCCAGCGCAGGCTCGCCGCCACCACCTGGAACTCGGGATGCCGCAGTTGGTACCTCACCGAGGACGGCTTCATCGCGACCATGTATCCGGGCTTCGCCACCCAGTACGTCCAACAGCTGCGCACGGTGGATCTCGACGACTACCTGGTGGTCGAGGCGAGCGCCGAGCAGCGCCGGTTCGCGCCGGTTTCCTAGGTGCCGAAGGTGCGGTGAGCGGGGCGATAGACTCGCTCGGCAGGGGTTTTCCGCAGCGCGCCGCCGCTCCGCTCGGCGCCGTGGTCAGCGAGGGAGGTGAGATCGACGCCGGAGTACCGGATCGACGATCTCGCGCGCGCCGCGGGCACCACCACCCGCAATGTGCGCGCCTACCAGGAACGCGGGCTGCTGCCGCCGCCGGTCGGCAAGGACGGGCGGGCCAGCATCTACGACGACTCGCACCTGGAGCGGCTGCGCCTGATCGACGCGCTGCTGCAGCGCGGCTTCACCACCGCGCACATCGCCGACTTCATCACCAGCTGGGAAACCGGCAAGGATCTGACCGAGGTGCTCGGGCTGCAGCACGCCGTGACCGCGTCCTGGGCCAAGGACGAGACCTTCGAGGTGCCGCGCGAGCTGATCGGCACCATCCTCGGCGCCGAGGCCGACGAGCTGGTCGACCGCCTGCGTGAGATGAAGCTGGTCCGGCTCGAGGGCGAGACGGTGGTGTTCACCGACACCCAGCTGCTCACCTCGTTCGCCGAACTGCACGAGTACGGTCTCGAACTGCGCACGCTCATCGAGATCTACGCCAAGGTGGCCGACCGGATCGATGACATCACCCACATCATGATCACCGCGGCCAAGCAGCACATCATCGACGAGCACGGATCCGGCTGGCTTCCGGACACCAGCAGCGAAATCGCGGACACCACAACGATGCTCAACAAAATGCGCGAGCTGGCGGTCGCCTCGGTGCACGCCACGCTGGCCCGTTCGCTGGACGTCACGCTGCGACGCGAACTCGGCGACTACCTCGCCACGGCCGCCGACCGCGAGCGCAGGCGCGGCGAATCCCGGCCCGGGATCCGAGGCGGCGACTCGCGGCCTGAACCCACCCACCGCGACGTACCCTCCTAGGCAAGCTCAGAGTGCCGACCTTCGACGGATGGAGTCGCCGTGGCGTCCGACCGACCCAGAATCCCTCCACAGCGGCTGGTGCGGGCTGTCGAATCGGTCCGCACGGCACTGGCCGTGGCGTTTCGCAAGCTGGTGCCGGGACATGTCGCGCTGATGGAGCTGATCGCCGCCGGATGGATCACGCAGGCGATCCACGCCGCCGCGGTGCTCGGGGTGGCCGATGAACTCGCGAAAGGGCCGCGATCGAGCGCGGACCTCGCCGCCGCGGTCGGCGCCGACGAGGACGCGTTGCGGCGCCTGCTGCGGCTGCTGATCAGCTACGGCATCTTCACGCAGCGTTCCGACGGCCGCTACGCGCTCACATCGATGGCGCGGGCACTGCGCCGCGACGCGGACGTGTCGCTGCGCGACGCGGTGCTGTTCTTCGGTTCCGCCACCCACCGCAATCACTGGTCGCACCTCGTCGACGCCGTGCGGACCGGCCGGCCCGTCGGCGAAGAACTGGACGGGATGCCGTTCTTCGACTACGTGCAGCGCGATCGCGAAATCGGCGAGCTGTTCGACCGCGCGATGACCAGTATCAGCACCCTGGCGATGGAACCGTTGCTGGCGGCCTACGACTTCGGCCGCTACGAAACCCTCGTCGACGTCGGCGGCGGAGAAGGAGGACTGCTCACCGAGATCCTGCGTCGCTCGCCGCGGTCGCGCGGCATCCTGTTCGACCTCCCCGAGGTGGTAGCGGCCGCGCCCACCCGGCTCGCCGAACTCGGCCTGGCCGAACGCTGCACCGTCGAAAGCGGATCGTTCTTCGACAGCGTTCCCAAGGGCGGCGACGCCTACATCCTCAAACACATCCTGCACGACTGGGCCGAGCCGGAGGCCGGCCGCATCCTGGGTGCACTGCGTGCGGCGATGGAGCCCGATGCCCGGCTGCTGATCATCGAACTCGTGGTTCCGGAACACACCGGTCCGCACCCGAGCAAGTTCATCGACCTGGAGATGCTGGTCAACGCGGGCGGCCGGGAACGGACCGAGGCCGAGTACCGGGGGTTCCTCGCCCGCCATGGGTTCACGCTCACCAGGTGCGTGCCGACGGTCTCGCCCGACAATGTGCTGGAAGCGCGGCCGAGCTGAAACCGGAGCGCTCCGCTACCGCGCCGTGGGAAGCACGAACGCGAGGGTCGCGATCCCGATGGAACCATCCGACACGCACGTGGCGCGCATCGGCTTGCCGACGTTCGTCTGCTGCGACTCGAAGCCGCTGTAGTAGCCGAATACCGGGCCGGAATGCCCTGGCGGCACGTGAAAACCGAGGCACTCGGCCTCCAACACCGCCGACCCCTCACCGCTGTGGCACAGGGCGGCCGCGTCGGTGACGCCGCGGTCGACATAGCAGCCGGTCGGCACCGCCCCCGCCGGCCCCGCGCCGATGAAGACGAAACCAATCCCGAGGCTCAGCAGACCGATCGCCCCGCCTGCTCGCCGCATGATGGTGTGCACCGCAATCCCTCCTCGGCAGATCTCGGCCAATCCTGGTTTGCTGTGCGGGGCCGCCCCCTCGCCCTCGCATCCCTGCTCTCCCCGGTATTTCAGCAGAGTCGGACGGACGGGTCGAGTGCGACACCAGCGCAAATAGAGGGCGGGGCGACCGCGGCGAAATCGCGATACACGTCGCCGAACGTACGTAACTTCCCGAAGGGTCCGCGCGGATTCCATGCGCCGACAGCCCAGAATCGGCGACGCGGCAAGGGAATCCACGCCGCCTCGACTGCGGTGAATGATCGTCGCTGTCTGTGAGATCCGTCACTTCGATGCGGCGGCGGTCGACGCTCGCCAGGCCGTTGGAGCTCCGAAATCTCCGGTCCGGCTAGGGGACCGCTAGGCTACGGACAGCATCGGCGGGTTCGAGTGAGGATGTGATTCGGCCGTGGATTGGACCTTCACTCCGGACGAGTTCGCCCATATCTGGCGTGAAACCGACCTGGATCGCCACCCGTATCCGCTGCGCATCCTGGAGACGCCGCGCACCGAGGACGAGGCGGAGAAGCTGCGCATCGCCCTCGCCGAACGGCTACCGCTCGGCCGCGACCCCGACCTGTCGGCCTGCCTGCGCATTCTGGCCGAGCCGCACACCAGGATCGTCGCTATCGGTGGCGCACACCGGCCGGGCAGCGAACTGCGGCTGCTGGCCGCCGCGATCTACGACCGCGCCGTGCTGGCGGTGCAGGAACCCGGGTCGAGTCCGGATTTCGGTGGCCGCGTGCGGGTTTCGATCGGACACAGCTCGAAGTTGGGCCAGCGGATCGCGGCGCTGCTGCCGAAGACGCCGCCGGGCAAGGAACCTCCTCGCGTCGCGTCCGGCGAGGCGGTGCGCGATCAGGAGACCGTGCCAGCGCGCCGATCTGCCGCGCCGCGGATCCGCAAGCTGCTGCTCGACCCGCACACCGCCGAGGGGCACATCAGAATCGAACCGCGGCTGGATCGTCCGGCTCCGCCGCCGCCGATCCACTACACCTGGATCGACGTGCGCAACGACGGGCGGTACCTGATCAAGGCGGGTGACGAGGTGCGCATCACCCCGGCCTCATCCGAGCAGATCGCCGCGCAACTGCAGAAACGCATTCCCGCTTAGCTCGCGCCGGCGGCCGGGACCGACGACTTTGCTGACCCGGCACCGGCTTCCGGTTTAATCTGGGGCCTACCGACCGATCTCAGGGGTGAGCGATGACGATCGAGACCAGCCGAGCCGATATCGCCCGATTCAAGGAGGCGGCCCAGGCCGGGACCGTTCAGTTCGATCCGGCGGCAGCGCGGCAGTGCGCCGAGATGTACGACCGGCAGGCCGATCGGCTGCTCCACCTACAGCAGCGCCTCGAATCCGCCGCGGAACTCGGGGGATTCGGTGGTTTCGTCTCCGCGCAGCAGTTGCAGGCCGGTTTCAGCCACAAGGCCCGGGACGCCGCGGCCCTGCTCGACCACTACATCGAGGCGGCCTACCGAATGAAGGAAGCGTTCCTGATCAGCGGCGGTCTGTTCGAGGAGGCCGACGCCGCGCATGCCGCCGCTCTGCGCGCCATCGATTCGAGGCTCCCGCGATGAGCGGCTCCGATCCCACCTACATCAGCTCGATGGAGCATTTCGAGTCGATGCGGCACGAGGAGATCTACGCCAAGGCCCAGCAGATCGACGCCGCGCAGGTGCTGCGCGCCTCGACCACCTGGCTCGAGGCGGCCGGAGCCCTCACCACGTCGTTCCCGCTCACGCACAGCGGCGTCGACCGCGTGATGGACTCCGTGGAGTGGAAAGGCGCCGCCGCCGACGCGGCGCAGGCCAGCGCACGCAGTATCGCGGCGGCGGCCGACGAACTGGCGGCGGTGCTGGGCCAGGTCGGCGCCCGGCTCGGCGGGGTCGCCGCCGCCGCCGAGGCGGTGAAGCTCGCGGTGATGCCGCCCGGCGATTCGGGACCGGTCGGTGCCATCGCGAAAGCCCTGGAGGCCGCTCGCGTCGTCGACGCGCAGATGGCACAGGAAGCACTGCGCCAGGAAGCCCTGCTCGCGATGAACATGGTCTACAAGCCTGCCTACTCCACGGCCGGTACCGCCGTGCCCGCGCTGCCCGAACCGCCCGTCATCCCCGCCGCGCCGTCCACACCGCGGGTGGGCTCGCCCGGCACGCCCAGATACGCGACGCCCGAGCAGGTTCCTCCGAACGACCAATCAGCCCCGGACACATCGCAACCCGCGCCCGCCGCACCGGAATCGTCCGCGCCGTCCCATAACCCGGTGCCGCCCGCCCAGCCGAAGCCCGACACGCAGCAGCCTCCGACGACACCACCTACCCAGCAGGCTCCCCCGCCCCAGGAAGCTCCTTCCACCCAGCCAACACCGCAGCCCACGCCATCCCCCCAACCACCGACACCGTCACCGTCACCCGAGATTGCACCGCCCACGCAGCAGTCACCGCAGCCCACGCCATCCCCCCAACCGGCACCGCCGACACCGTCACCCGAGGCTGCACCGCCGACGCAGCAGGTGCCACCCACAACTCCGGTCCCGCCGAGTCCTCCTCCCGCGCCCCAGGCCCCGGAGCCCCCGCAAGCGCCGAGCCCGTCCGCACCCCCGCCTCCGCCACCGCAGCCGTCTCCACCACCTGCGCCGCACACCCCGGAACCGGCACAACCGCCGAGCCCACCCCAAGCACCGCCGCCACCCGCGCAACCCCCGGTTCCCGGCCCGGCCGGGCCCCCGGTCGAGTTCCCGGACCCAGGCGGCCAGCCCGGCGTCACCGGCCCGGTTGAGGGCAACCAAGGGCATATCCCCACCACCAACCAACCCGGCGTCGTCCCGTCCTGATCGACACCGCGCGTCCGCTAACGCGTCGGCAGCAGATCGAATGCCGGTACGTGCCCCGGTTTGACGACGAGAAAGTGCTTCACGTCCAAGGTTGCGACGGCTCGCGCCCCGAGACGTTCCGCAACAGCGATGACCGACGCATCCACGGCACCGAGTGGCAGGTCGGCATATGTGAGGATCAATTCGTGTATCCGCTGTAAGTCGCCTGAGGTCAACGGCTCCAACGACAGGTCGCCATCGAGGAGTGCTGCGATGAAGAGGGCCTCCGAATGTGTACCACGACGTCCCCGAGCAGATAGCACACCTCTGTGAGCACAGGCGCTGGCACAACCAGCGGACCCGCCGCAGACTCCAGCAACCGCACACACTCGACGTGATGATGCCTGCGGACTACACCTTGACCAGGTCGTCGGCGTGGATGACTGGGCGTTGCATGGTGTCCGGGAGTTCGTCGGTGGAGCGGCCGAGCATGCCGGCCAGTTCGGTGCTGTCGTATTCGACGACGCCGCGGGCGACGATGCGGTTGTCGGGGGCCACCAGGTCGACCACGTCGCCGCCGTAGAAGCGGCCGCGGACACCGACGATGCCCGCGGCGAGCAGGGATCGGCGCCGGTACGCCACCGCTTGGACCGCGCCGTCGTCGATGAGCAGCGCGCCGCGGCTGTCGGCCGCGTGCCGGACCCAGAACTTGCGCGCGGACAACCGGACCGGTCGGGCGGCGAACGCGGTGCCGACGGTGCCGGTGGTGAGTGCGGTCGCGGCCGAGGTGGCGGCGGCCAGCAGGACGGGCACGCCCGCGTCGGCGGCCAGCCGAGCCGCGGACAGCTTGGACGCCATGCCGCCGGTGCCGAGCGCGCCGCCGCTGCCCGCGATCACGCCGTCCAGGTCGGCGCTGCTGCGGACCTCGGGGATGAAGGTGGCCGCGCCCTTGCGGGGATCGCCGTCGTACAGGCCCTCCACGTCGGACAGCAGCACGAGCGCGTCCGCGCCGACCAGATGCGCGACCAGCGCGGCGAGCCGGTCGTTGTCACCGAAGCGGATCTCTTCCGTGGCGACGGTGTCGTTTTCGTTCACCACCGCGACCGCGCCGAGCGAACGCAGGCGATCCAGGGTGCGCTGCGCGTTGCGATGGTGTTCGCGGCGGGCGAAGTCGTCGGCGCTCAACAGCACCTGGCCGACCGTGCGGCCGTAGCGGGCGAACGACGTGCCCCACGCGTGGGCGAGTGCCAGCTGTCCGACGCTCGCGGCTGCCTGCTTGGTGGCCAGGTCACGCGGACGACTGGTCAAGCCGAGCGGCGCGATACCCGCGCCGATCGCGCCGGAGGACACCACGACCACATCGGACCCCGCGCGCATCCGGGCCTCCACCGCGTCCGCGAGCCGATCCAGCCGCGCGGTGTCCAGGCCGCCTTTCAGGCTGGTCAGCGCGGAGGAACCGATCTTCACCACCACCCGCCGCGCCGACGCGATCGCCAGCCGAGCCTCGCTCAGGCTCGGCGAATCCGTCTCGGCGGTCACCGAAGTCACCTGCATCGCCACCGAACTCCCTGCGCCACAATCGAATCCACAGTAGCCGGAGCGGGTGCCGTGATCCGCGCCCGCTCGCGAACGATCGAGCCCGCCACGCGGGACACGCACCGCGACCGCACCACGACTCGACCGTCGTCCACGTCCTACTCCTCGTCTTCTTGCACCAACCCGCGCCGCACCCGGGACGCGTGCTTGCGCTCGGCCGCGCTCACTCGGTCGGTCTGCTCCAGCCGGATATCGGTGCCCCGGCCGGTGGGCACGATGTCGATGCCCGCCGAGATCTGCGGCTCCCACTCGAAGGTCACGTCGCCGATGGTCACCGGCGCTCCCGGCTCGGCGCCCAACCGCACCAGCTCGTCCTCGACGCCGAGGCGGGCGAGGCGGTCGGCCAGATAGCCCACGGCCTCGTCGTTGTCGAATTGGGTTTGGTGCACCCAGCGCTCCGGCCGGGTGCCGCGCACGATGAAGCCGCCCGGCTCCTCCGGGTCCGCGATCACGCTGAACCCGGTCTGGTCCACCGCGATCGGACGGATGACCGGGCGCTTGGGCGCCGCCTTCGGATGCTCGTCGCGGTACTTGCGCACCAGGTCGGCCAAGGCGAACGTCAAGGGGCGCAGGCCCGCCCGGCTCACCGCGGAAATCTCGAACACCGGCCACCCTCGCTCGGTGAACTCCGGGGTGACCATTTCCGCGAGCTCGGCGGCGTCGGGCACATCGATCTTGTTCAGGATCACTACGCGCGGCCGGTCGGCCAGATCGCCGAGCCCGGCGTCGGCGCTCAGCGCAGGTCGGTAGGCGGCCAGTTCGGCCTCGAGCGCGTCCACGTCGGAGACCGGGTCGCGCCCCGGCTCCAGCGTGGCGCAGTCCACCACGTGTGCGAGCACCGCGCACCGCTCCAGATGCCGCAAGAAGTCCAGGCCCAGGCCACGGCCATCGCTGGCGCCGGGGATCAGGCCGGGCACGTCCGCGACGGTGAAAGTGGTATCGCCGCTGGCGACCACACCGAGGTTGGGCACCAGCGTGGTGAAGGGGTAGTCGGCGATCTTCGGCTTGGCCGCCGACAGCACCGAGACCAGCGACGACTTGCCCGCGGACGGGAAACCGACCAGCCCGACGTCGGCGACCGACTTCAGCTCCAGCACCAGATCGAGCTCTTCGCCGTCCTCACCGAGCAGCGCGAAACCGGGCGCTTTGCGCGCCTTCGAGGCCAGTGCGGCGTTGCCGAGCCCGCCGCGTCCGCCGCGGGCGACGATGAAGCGGTTGCCTGCACCGACCAGGTCGACGAGCACCTTGCCGTCGTCGTCGAGCACCATCGTGCCGTCGGGCACCTTCAGCACCAGGTCGGCGCCCTGCTTGCCGTCCCGGTTGCCACCCTCGCCCGGCTTGCCGTTGCCCGCCTTGGCGTGCGGGTGGAAGTGGAAGTCGAGCAGGGTGTGCACGTTGGAGTCGACCTCGAGGATCACGTCTCCGCCGTTGCCGCCGTTGCCGCCGTCGGGTCCGCCGAGCGGCTTGAACTTCTCCCGGTGCACCGAGGCGCAACCGTGGCCGCCCTTGCCCGCACGCACATGCAGTACGACACGGTCGATGAACTTGGACATACGCCGAATCATCCTCCTTCTGGACTGGTCGTACTCAGGGCTGTCGTGGCGGGAACACGAAAAACGGGCCAGGGTTTCGAGACCCTGACCCGCTCGTTGTTGTCCGGAAGTGGTTCGGCGGTCAGGCCTGAACCGGCTCCGGGACCACGATGTTGATGGTCTTGCGTCCACGCTTGGTGCCGAACTCGACCGCGCCCGCCGCGAGGGCGAACAGGGTGTCGTCACCGCCACGGCCGACGTTCACGCCGGGGTGGAAGTGGGTGCCGCGCTGACGCACCAGGATCTCGCCCGCCTTGACCGTCTGGCCGCCGAAGCGCTTGACGCCGAGTCGCTGGGCGTTGGAATCGCGTCCGTTCCGGGAGCTGGACGCACCCTTCTTGTGTGCCATAGCTGATTCTCCTCGGGATGTCTTACTTGATGCCGGTGACCTTCAGGACCGTCAGCGGCTGACGGTGACCCTGGCGCTTGTGGTAGCCGGTCTTGTTCTTGAACTTGTGGATGCGGATCTTCGGGCCCTTGGTCTGCTCGACCACCTCGGCGGCCACGGAGACCTTGGCCAGCTTCGCGGCATCGGTGGTCAGCTCGGCGCCATCGACGACCAGGACCGGATCCAGCGCCACGGCGGTGCCAGGAGCACCCTCGATCTTCTCGACCTTCACCAGGTCACCGACCGCGACCTTGTACTGCTTTCCGCCGGTCTTGACGATCGCGTACGTTGCCATCGGTCGGCTGCCCTTCTTCCTATAGTGCTCGGCACTTGCTCACGCGGCGCTCCCCGGGTCTGATTCCACCGGAAACCGCCATACGACTGGTCTGGTAATCGCCACCGCCTCGGTGCCTGGTGGCTCTCGGTGTCGAACTGGCGAGAACCGGGCCACGAAGACAAATGTTGTCACCGGGCAGCGACTGTCCAAGATTACAGGACGGCCACCGCCACGACCAAACCGGCGTCCGTGCGCACACCGCCCCTACACCACCGATTCGCCGCAGACACGCACGTGGCCCCCGCCGGTCACACCGACGAGGGCCACGGGACCATGAGCGAGCGCGGCGAGCGAGCAATGGACACAGCCGAGCACTCGCTCGTGCCGGAGCCGAGCGCCAGCGAGGCGCAGGCATCAGCGACGACTCAGTTCGACGCCTCCGGGGCGCCCGCCGGTCGCCCGACCGCCCGCCTGCGCGGCCGGCTGCGCTGCGGCAGTTCGACCGGCTCGGGCTGGGAGTAATCGGTGGCGGGCGAGGGTGCCTGCTCACCAGTGGGCAGCACGAACACCGCGCCCGAGCTGTCCGCGGCAGGTGCGGCGGCGGAACGAGCAACCCTCCGGCGCCGAGGCTGGCGGCCCTTGGCCGGTTCGGCCACACCGTTGGTGGTCGCCGCAGCAGCGGCCTCGACCGCCGATACGGGGTGCGCGGCCGGGGCGGGCTCAGCAGCCCGAGCAGGCTCGGCGACCCGAGTGGGCTCCGCAGTACGAGCTGACACGCCGGCGTGAGCGGACTGTTCGGGCTCAGGAGCATGAGCGGGCTCCGCGACCTGCGCAACCTCGGCAGCCGGGACGGGCTCCGCGACTTGCGCGGGCTCGTCAACCCGAGCTGGTTCCACGGCCCCTGCGGGCTCGGCGACCGACTCGGACGCCCCGGTCTCGACCTGCTCGACGACCTCGACGACTTCGGCGGGCTCGGTCTCGGGCTCCTCGGCGGGCACTGCCACGGCGGCGTGGACCGTCTCCGCGATCAGCGACTCGGCGGCGGCAGCGTCTTCGACGGCCGCGGCGGATTCCTCGACAACCGCGGGCTCGACAGCCTCGGCCTCGGCGTCGGCGACCGACGCCACCGCACCGGCCGTGTCTCCACCCTGCTTCGACTCCTGGTCGGCATCGTCGGAATGGTGCGCGGCCATCGCCAGCGCAACCGGATGCGCCCGCTTGACGGCGGCGTCCTCCTCGGGCTGTTCGGTGGCGGGACCGGCGCCGTTGGCCGGCTGGGCCTGCGCTGCCGCGCCCTTGTCCCGTCCGCGGCGCCTGCGCGAACCGCCTTCCCGGGTCCGCCCGGCGGCTTCGTCGCCCGAACCGGGCTCTACCGGGTAGGTGTGCACCAGGATGCCGCGGCCGTGGCAGTGCTCGCAGGTGGTGGAGAACGCCTCGACCAGGCCGGTGCCCAGTTTCTTGCGGGTCATCTGGACCAGGCCGAGCGAGGTGACCTCGGAGACCTGGTGCCTGGTGCGGTCCCGGCCCAGCGCCTCGGTGAGGCGGCGCAGCACCAGGTCGCGGTTGGACTCGAGCACCATGTCGATGAAGTCGACGACGATCATGCCGCCGATATCGCGCAGCCGCATCTGGCGCACGATTTCCTCGGCCGCCTCCAGGTTGTTCCTGGTGACCGTCTCCTCCAGGTTGCTGCCGCCGGAACCGGTGAACTTGCCGGTGTTCACATCGATCACCGTCATGGCCTCGGTGCGGTCGATCACCAGGGTGCCGCCGGAGGGCAGCCACACCTTGCGATCCAGCGCTTTGGCCAGCTGCTCGTCGATCCGGTAGGCCTCGAACACGTCGACGCCGTTGTTCTCGTGCCGGGCGACCCGGGCGAGCAGATCCGGCGCGACGGTGCCGATGTACTTCTCCACCGTGCTCCAGGCCCGGTCGCCCTCGATGACCAGCCTGGAGAAGTCCTCGTTGAACAGGTCGCGGATGACCTTGACCAGGAGGTCGGGCTCCTCGTACAGCGTCTTGGGCGCGTTGTTGTCCTTGCCGGTCTGCTGCTGGATCGTGCGCCAGGTGGCCTGCAGCCGTTCCACGTCGCGGGCCAGCTCGGTCTCGCTGACGCCCTCCGAGGCGGTGCGGATGATCACACCGGCGTCGGCGGGCACGATCTCGCGCAGGATCTCCTTCAGGCGCTTGCGCTCGGTGTCGGGCAGCTTGCGGCTGATTCCGGTGGAGGTGCCGCCCGGCACGTACACCAGGAAGCGGCCGGCCAGGCTGATCTGGGTGGTCAGGCGGGCGCCCTTGTGACCGACCGGGTCCTTGCTCACCTGGACGAGCACCTGGTCGCCCGGCTTGAGCGCCTGCTCGATCTTGCGCTCCTTGCCGCCGAGCCCGGCGGCCTCCCAGTTCACCTCACCGGCGTAGAGCACACCGTTGCGGCCACGCCCGATGTCGACGAACGCCGCCTCCATGCTGGGCAGCACGTTCTGCACCTTGCCCAGGTAGACGTTGCCCACCATGGACGCGGAACCGGTGCTGGTGACGAAGTGCTCGACCAGGACGTTGTCTTCGAGCACCGCGACCTGCGTCGCGGCCGGATGGTCCGGGAAGGACTTCTCGCGCACCACCATGACCCGGTCCACCGCCTCGCGCCGGGCCAGGAACTCCGACTCGGTCAGGATCGGCGGACGGCGGCGCCCCGCTTCCCGGCCGTCCCGGCGGCGCTGCCGCTTGGCTTCCAGCCGGGTGGAACCGGTGATGCCCTGGACCTCGTCCACCGTGACGCGGGCACGGGTCTTGTTGCGCGGCTCGCGCTCGTGCACCACCGTGTTCGGCGGATCGTCTTCGGCCGGCTCGTTCTCGCCGGATTCCCCGGCCACCTTGCGACGACGGCGACGACGGCGGCGACGGCTCGAACCCTCGGGTACGTCCTCCTCGTCCTCGGACTCGGCGGGGCCGGTCTCGGCGGACTCCGCCGCTTCCGCGGGCTCGGTGGTCTCGACGGCCGACTCGTCCTCGGTGTCGTCGGACTCGGTCGTCTCCTCGCCCTCGTTGTCGGCTTCGGACTGCTGCTCGCCGCGCCCGCGACCACGGCCGCGGCGGCCGCGCCGCCTGCGCCGGGGCTGGCCCTCGGTGTCGCCCTGCTGGTCGGACGACTCGTGCTCGTCCTCGGCGACCTCGGTCTCGTCTTCGGCGGGTTCGGGTGCGGTCTCCTCGCCGCGCCGGGCCTCACGTTCCGCGCGGCGCTTCCTGCGGGCCTCCTCCGCGGCGCCCGCGTCCGGCGGCAGGAACAGCGGCGCCTGCACGACCGCGGCCGATTCGAACACCACCGGGGCGACCGGCTCCGGCTCCTGCCGCACCAAGTGGGTGAACAACTGCGTCGGCTGGTGCGCCATGTCGCCGGTCGGCGCGGGCTGCCCTGAACTCACCACCTCAGGCGCGGAGAAGAGGACGCCCGCGGCGGCGAAAGGTGCCGCGGCCTGGGATTGCGGAGCGGGCTCCGGTGGTTCAGCGGCCTCCTGCGCGGTCTCGGCCGGCTGCGCGGCGCCGGTGTCCGCCGGGGCGGGGGACGCCTCCGGCTCGGGCGTGGCGTCCGTCTCAACCGGCACCAAGGCGTCGCGGACGGACTCCGCGACAGCTCGGTCGACGTTCGATTGCGCGCTGCGCGCGTCCGCCCCCATCTCGGTGAGCTTGGCCAGGATGCGCTTGCTCGTTACCCCCAGCAGCTTGGCGAGTGCGTGAACTCGGATTCGCTCCGGCAATTGTTCGGCATCCTGTGATGTTGTTTCCAGCGGCTCTTGATCGGCCACGAAGTCTCCTCGGGCCCCCGGGCGCGTCCCTCCCGGCGGGAGTGACGCGGCCGACGCGGGGACGCTGTTCGTTCGACTCGCACCCGGTGGGCGCGAGGTCAAGTGGTCTCGCCCCGCGTGCCCGGTTATCTCCTCGGTCGTTCGTCGTTCGGGCTAACTGGTCACGCGGCGCCTGGCAGTATGGCTGAACTCCACGGATCGAGCGCTCATCCAGCGTGCCGACGCGAACAGCGAGCCCCGACTACCAGGCCGTTTGTCCGTGGCAGCGATGATCGGCATCGAACCGCGGTGTCATCCGGCTGCGCTCGTCACGTCTCGTTCGCGCACCTGCACGAACAGTCGGCATCGAATGCAGCCGATGCCAGTATCCCACATCGCGCGCCGGGCGTTCGCCATCGGCGCTCGGCACCGTCGGGCCCGCGACGCGTTCGCCCTGCGCTACCACGGCGCGGGCCCGACGGTCGAGACCCGATCAGGCGGGCAGTTCCGGGAACCAGAGGGCGATCTCACGCTTGGCCGATTCGGGTGAATCGGACCCGTGCACCAGGTTCTCCTGCGTCTCGAGAGCGAAGTCTCCGCGAATGCTGCCGGGCGCGGCCTTCTCGACCGGATCGGTACCGCCCGCGATCTGCCGGAACGCGGCGATGGCCCGTGGGCCCTCCAGGATGGCCGCGACCACCGGCCCGGAGGTGATGAACTCGATCAGGGAACCGAAGAACGGCTTCTCGGCGTGCTCGGCGTAGTGGCCCTTGGCCAGTTCCTCGGACACCTGCTTCAGCTCGAGGGCGACGATCTTCAGCCCCTTGCGCTCGATACGTACCAGCACCTCGCCGACAAGGCCACGGGCCACACCGTCCGGCTTGATGAGTACCAACGTCTGCTCAGTCACGGCGCACAGCCTAACCGGCAACCTTCCGGACGCCGCAGCAGCGGTCGGGCTGGCTCGCTCCAGGCGTCCCGCCGTGGACCTGGACACCGCGTCGGGGCTCCTTTTGCCGATCGTCGTCCACGTTCTCGTCACGAGGCGGCCCGCTGCGAGGGGCCGAGGCGATCGCCGCGATGACGGCTAATCGCGCTGGATGCGCTGACTCGGCAGTAAGCCCTTCTCCATGCGCCCCCGCACGTCGGCGCGCAGCACCAGGATGAAGCCCCAGACCACGGCGAACACCACGCCGATAATGCCGATGGACAGGTGTATCAACGCGCCCAGCAGGACGAAGACTTGCAGCGCGAGGTTGAACGGCAGGGCCCAGGACCGCCGCTGCAACCCGGCACCGAGGAACATCACCACCGCGAGCGCCACGAGGTAGGTGCCGGACAGCCAGGTCACCCCGCCCCCGACGTCGGCGACCACCGGCAGCGCGAGCAGTACGACGATCGCCTCGAGCACCAGGGTGCCCGCCATCACGCCGCGGAAGCCCTTCCACGGATCGGTCGCGGGCGGCGGCACCGGCCGCTCGCCCTGGTCGGCGGGTTCACTCATGCTGCATCCCTTCCGGCATGATCGGGGCCTTGCGTGGTCACGCTCCGCTGCCGCCTGCGCTCACTCATGCCGGGTCCTTTCCGAACAGCGCGCGGGTCGCGCCCGCTGTCACCACCGAGCCGGTAACGACGACGCCCGCGCCGGACACCATCTCGCCCTGTTCGCCGACGTCCTCGGCCATGGCGATCGCGGTCTCCAGCGCGTCCGGCAGCGTGCTCGCGGTGACCACCCGCTCGTCGCCGAACCGCTGTACCGCGAGATCCGCGAGAGTCTCCACGTCCAGCGCGCGCGGCGAGCCGTTGGTGGTGACGACGATCTCGTCGAACACCGGCTCGAGCGCGGCGAGGATGCCGTCGGCGTCCTTGTCGCCGAGCACCGCGATCACGCCGACCAGCTTGCGGAAGTCGAACTCGTCGGTGAGCGTCGCGGCCAGCGCCCGAGCGCCCGCCGGGTTGTGCGCGGCGTCGATGAAGATGGTCGGCGCACTACGGACGCGCTCGAGCCGGCCCGGGCTGGTCACGCTCGCGAAACCGGCGCGCACGGCGTCGATGTCGAGCTGACGCTGCGCGCCGGCGCCGAAGAACGCCTCCACCGCCGCGAGCGCGAGCACCGCGTTGCGTGCCTGGTGCTCGCCGTGCAGCGGCAGGAAGATCTCGTCGTACACCCCGCCGAGGCCCTGCAACTCGAGCTGCTGCCCGCCGACCGCGATCTGGCGGGCGAGTACGCGGAACTCGGCGCCTTCGCGCGCGACCGCGGCATCCACCTCGACGGCGCGGCGCAGCAGCGCCTCCATCGCCTCCGGCTCCTGCTCCGCGATCACCGCGACGTTGTCGCGCGGCACCAGGCTGTCCGGGGCGCGTTTGATGATCCCGGCCTTCTCCTTGGCGATCGAGGCCAGATCCGGGCCGAGATATTCGGTGTGGTCCAGGCCGATCGGCGTGATCACCGCGACCTGCCCGTCGATCACGTTGGTGGCGTCCCAGGCGCCGCCCATGCCGGTCTCCACGACCGCGACATCCACCGGCGCCTCGGCGAAGGCGGCGAACGCCATGCCGGTGAGCACCTCGAACTTGCTCATCGCCGGCCCGCCCGCGGCCGCCGACTGCTTGTCGATCATCTCGACGAACGGCAGCAGTTCCCGGTAGAGCTCCACATACTCGGCCGGCGAGATCGGCGCGTTGTCGATGCTTATCCGCTCGGTCGCCAGCTGCAGGTGCGGGCTGGTGATCCGGCCGGTGCGCCGGTGCAGCGCGGTGAGCAGCGCGTCGATCATCCTGGTCACCGAGGTCTTGCCGTTGGTGCCAGCGACGTGGATCGCCGGATAGCTCTGCTGCGGCGAGCCGAGCAGGTCCATCAGCGTGGCGATCCTGGTGAGCGACGGCTCGATCTTGGTCTCCGGCCAGCGCTGGTCGAGTTCCGCTTCGACCAGCGCCATCTCGGCCAGTTCCACCGGAGACGGCCCGGAGCCGAGCCGCGCGCCGCCACGGCGCTCGTCGTCGCCGTACTGCGGTTCCGGCTCGTGGTTCACTTGCCGCTCAACTCCGCCAGGCGGGACTCGATACGCGCCACTTCGGCGGACGCGATCTGCTGCCGGTTCTTGATCTTGTCGACGACGTGCTCGGGCGCCTTGGCCAGGAACGCCTCGTTGCCGAGCTTGGCGGCGGTGCCCTGCAGTTCCTTCTGCGTGGCGGCGAGGTCCTTTTCCAGGCGGCGGCGTTCGGCGTCCAGGTCGATCGCGCCGGAGGTGTCCACCTCGACGGTCACCGTCGCCGTGCTCAGCCGCACCTCCACCGAGGCGGTGGCGGCGAAATCCACACCGGGCTCGGTGAGCCTGGCCAGGTTCGCCACCGATGGGGCGAGCTCACCGAGCCCCGCGGCGTCCACGCCGATGAGCTTGGCCGCCACCTTCTGCTTGTCGGCCAGGCCCTGGTCGCTGCGGAACCGCCGGATCTCCGTGATCAACCGCTGGGTATCCGAAATACGTTGCGCCGCAGCCTGATCCGCGGGCACACCGGAAGCCTGCGGCCACGACGCGAGCACCACCGACTCGCCACCGGTCACCGCCTGCCACAGCGCCTCGGTGACGAACGGGATGACCGGATGCAGCAGGCGCAGCACCGCGTCCAGCACCGCGCCGAGCACCAGCTGGGTCGCCTCGGCGCGTGCGCCCTCGGCGGCGAACTGCACCTTGGCCAATTCCAGGTACCAGTCGCACAGTTCGTCCCAGGCGAAGTGGTAGAGCGCCGCACAGGCCTTGCCGAACTCGTAGGCGTCGAACGCCGAATCCACTTCCGCGCGCACCGCGTCCAGCCGGTCCAGGATCCACCGGTCGGCATCGGTGAGCTGTGCGCGGTCGGGCAGGTCGCCGACTTGCGCGCCGTTCATCAGCGCGAACTTGGCGGCGTTGAACAGCTTGGTCACGAAGCTGCGCGAGGCGAGCACGTGCGGCTCGCCGACCGAGAGGTCGCCGCCGGGCTGCGCGCCGCGCGCCAGGGTGAAGCGGGTGGCGTCGGCACCGAAAGCGTTGATCCAGTCCAGCGGGTCGATGCCGTTGCCGCGCGACTTGGACATCTTCTTGCCGAACTGGTCGCGGATCAGCCCGTGCAGGAACACGTCCTTGAACGGCACCTGGCGCTCGCCGCCCTTGCCCGTGGTCAGTACGGCGTCCTCGGCGACGTAGGTGCCGAACATCATCATCCGCGCCACCCAGAAGAACAGGATGTCGTAGCCGGTGACCAGAACGCTGGTGGGATAGAACTTCTCGAGTTCAGCGGTGGCGTGCGGCCAGCCCATGGTGGAGAACGGCCACAGTCCGGAGGAGAACCAGGTGTCGAGGACGTCCGGGTCCTGCACCCAGCCCTCGGGCGCCGGTTCGCCGGGGCCGACGCACACCACTTCGCCCTCGGGGCCGTACCAGATCGGGATGCGGTGGCCCCACCACAGCTGACGCGAGATACACCAGTCGTGCATGTCGTCGACCCAGCCGAACCAGCGCGGCTCCTGGCTCTTCGGATGGATCACGGTGTCGCCGCTGCGGACCGCGTCACCCGCGGCCTTGGCCAGCGAATCCACCTTGACCCACCACTGCATGGACAGGCGCGGCTCGATCGGCTCGCCGGTGCGCTCGGAGTGACCGACGCTGTGCAGATACGGCCGCTTCTCCGCGACGACCCGGCCTTCCTCGGCGAGCCGCTCGCGCACCTTGACGCGCGCCTCGAAACGATCCATGCCGTCGAATTCGGTGCCGGTGCCGGTGATCCGGCCGCGCTCATCCATGATGGTCGGCATCGGCAAGCCGTGCCGCAGACCCATCTCGAAGTCGTTGGGGTCGTGCGCGGGTGTGATCTTCACCGCACCCGAACCGAATTCGGGATCGACGTAGTCGTCGGCGATGATCGGGATCTGCCGCCCGGTGATCGGATGTTCCAGGGTGGTGCCGATCAGGTCCCGGTAGCGGGGGTCCTCGGGGTGCACGGCCACGGCGGTGTCGCCGAGCATGGTCTCCACCCGGGTGGTGGCCACGACCACGTGCGGCCCGTCGTCGCTGAGCGAGCCGTAGCGGAGCGAGACCAGCTCACCTTGCACGTCCTCGTATTTGACCTCGATGTCCGAGATCGCGGTACGCAGTTCCGGCGACCAGTTCACCAGCCGCTCGGCACGGTAGATCAGGCCCGCGTCGTAGAGCCGCTTGAACATGGTCTGCACGGCACGGGACAGGCCCTCGTCCATGGTGAAGCGGTCCCGGCTCCAGTCGACGCCGTCACCGAGCGCGCGCATCTGCCATTGGATGGCGCCGCCGGACTCGCGCTTCCAGTCCCACACCTTCTGGACGAACAGTTCGCGGCCGAAGTCTTCCTTCGTCTTGCCGTCCACCGCGAGCTGCTTTTCCACCACGGTCTGGGTGGCGATGCCCGCATGGTCCATGCCCGGCAACCACAGCACCTCGTAACCCTGCATCCGCTTGCGGCGCGACAGCGTGTCCATCAGGGTGTGGTCGAGTGCGTGGCCCATGTGCAGCGTGCCGGTGACGTTCGGCGGCGGCAGCACGATCGAGTACGGGGGCTTACCGCTGGCGGGGTCGGCAGTGAAATAGCCAGCCGCTACCCAGCGCTCGTACATCTCGGCCTCTACGTCGCTGGGGGTCCAGCTCTTGGGGAGGGCATCGGCACGATTACGCGTGTTGTCAGGGGCTGCGCTGGTCACCCCGCGATTCTAGAGCGCGTCGATCCGCCCGCTTCGGGTCGGTCGACCTGCCCGGCACGGGTCCGCCGAATCCGGCGCGGATCCGCCCGGCACGCCGATCGACGCGGGCATCGAATCCCGGGTGAACCTGCGCCCATGGTCGGCCGCCGTCGACGCGACCGCGTCGGAGCCTTCTCCTGCGCATGGAAGGCGCGGCATTCCGGGCTGAAAACAAAATAAGGCGGAGTCTTCGGTGGATGAGGGACACCGAACACTCCGCCTATGCCAGTAGCCTACCGGCGATCCGAGACCCGACCCGGAATCCATAAGTAATTCTCAGCTTCCGGCATTTTGTACCCCGGATATTCCCCCTAATCGCGCGAGCGCGGTGGCGTCCGCCATCACCAGATCTCCGTTGATCGCGATCGCGGCGGTCGAGCCCGCACCCGCCGCCGAGATCACCTGGGCTCCCGGGTTGGCGACGTTGCCAGCGGCCCAGACACCAGGAACGCTGGTGCGCCCCGCCGGGTCGGTGACCACCCAGCCGCTGTCGTCGAACGCGCAGCCCAGCGCGACGAGCACGGCGTCATGGGCGCGGAAGGCCGGGGCGACGAACATCGCCGTCCGCGGCACCGTCCGCCCGTCGGACAGTTCCACCCCGCGCAGTGTGTCGTCCACGACGAACCGGACGCCGCGCTCTGGCCAGGACCAGCGCCGCGGACAGTCCCGCCGCGCCGCCACCCACGATCACCACGTCGTACGTCCTGCTCATGCCTGCGCCGCGCGGTCGCTCGGCTCCGGCACGAGAGTGCTCGGCTCGGTCCATATCTCGCTCGCTCATCCGCGATCACCTCCACCGGCAGGTTGCCGTCCCGTCCGCTTATCCGGCAACTAACGTTGCCGATTTCGGGAAAACGCGGTGCACTGGTGACATGTCCACGCAACCCGCCGTCACCCAAGCACTCGCCGACATCGGCCCGCGGCTCAAGGCCCTGCGCACCCGCCGCAACGTCACCCTCACCGCGCTGGCGGAAAGCACGGGGATCTCCAAGAGCACGCTGTCGCGGTTGGAGTCCGGGCAGCGCAAAGCCAGTTTGGAGCTGCTGTTACCCATCGCGATGGCCCACCAGGTGCCCTTGGACGAACTGGTGGCCGCGCCGAAGATCGCCGATCCGCGGGTGCACCTCGCGGCGCGAAAGATGAACGGGCTCACCATCGTCCCGCTCACTCGGCAGCCTGGGCCGCTGCAGGCGTTCAAGATCATCATCCCGCCCGATCGCGGCGAGCCGGACCCGAAGGTGCACGAGGGTTTCGAGTGGCTCTACGTGCTGTCCGGACGGCTCCGCCTGGTGCTCGGCGAGCACGATCTGGTGCTCGGGCCGGGCGAGGCGGCGGAATTCGACACCCGCCAACCGCATTGGTTCGCCAGCGCGGGCCGCGGCCCGGTGGAAATCCTCAGCCTTTTCGGCTCCCAGGGTGAACGAATGCACCTTCGTGCCCGCTCGGCCGGACGGAAACGCGAGTAATCCGATAATGTCCCGAATGTCCGATATTGCCCGGACCGCGGAAAATCGGGACCCTGGAGAAGGTGGATACTCCCAGCGCCCCTCCTCCAGTGAATCCCGAGGAAAAACCAGGGTTTTCCCGGTTGCCGAACGGGTCTCGGCTGGGGATTCTAGGAGGGGTGAACCCCCCGCTCGAAACCCTGCCGACGCACGGCCCCGAACCCCGGCTGCCGATCCTGTCCCCCGGCACCCTGCACGACCTACGGGGACACGCCATCGAGGAGTTGCGGTACCCGGCATCGGCGGCGCTGATCGTCGCGGGCGTTCCCGGCGCGGGCAAGAGCACCGCGCTGCGCAAGTTCTTCAGCGCCGCGTCCGATGCCGTTGCTCCCTCATGCGGTCCCGATGGCGCGCTGGTGCTCGACTCGATGCAGGCGCGAAACCGCTTGCGTCCCAGGCTGTGGTGGCTGCCCTATCTGCTGTGGCGCCCGGTGGTGCATATCGCGCACTTCCGTGCGATCCGCACGGCGTTACGCGACAGCACCGGTCCGGTCGTGATCCACGATTGCGCGACCTTCCGCTGGACACGCACGCTGATCGCGCGCTGGGCGGCGGGTTACGACCGCGAACTGCACCTGCTCATGCTCGACGTACCCGCCGCCGTGGCGCGGGCGGGCCAGTACGCCCGCGGGCGCCGGATCAATCGCGTGGCCTTTTCGATCCACGTGCGGCGCTGGCGTCAGCTGATGCGCCAGATCGCGACCTCGCACGATACGACCACCGGCGCATCGCGTTCGGTGGTCATCGTCGACCGCGCGGCGGTCAACCGGATCCGTCGCGTGGTCTTCGCCTCTTGATGGGCGCTGTCGGACGTAGTCCGTCATCAGCCCGCGCATGGCCGGAGCGAAGGCGGAGGTACGCCGTGACCGCCAACTCGCTTGTCGCGTCAGGGAACCAGTACGGTGAGCGCCGCGGGGACCGCACGGATGGTGATCGGCAGGGTGCCGGCCGGTTCGCCGTCGGCCGTCGCGGGCGCGCCCGGCGCGCTGAGCGTGACGGCCGCGGCACGGTACTGCTTCACCTCCGGATGGTTCTGGCGCTTGCCCGCCGACAGCGCGGGCAGCAGGCGCAGCATCTCCCTGCGCGACAGCGCGCCGACCACGGTCAGGTCGAGCAGTCCGTCGTCCATGAGCGCGTCCGGGCAGATCAACATGCCGCCGCCATAGGTGCGAGTGTTGCCGACCGCGACCATGACGGCCTCGGTCGCCAACCGGGCACCCACGCCGGGATTGGTCAGCCCCTCGGTGACCGCACCGGTCAGCTCGACGCGGTAGGGCACGGTGAAACGTCCGGATATCTCGGCCAGCGCCGCGACGGTGTAGCGCAGTCTGCCTTTCGGCCACCGCATGTCGTTGGCGCGCAAAGTGACTCGCGCGTCGAATCCGGTGCCCGTCACGGTGGCGAACCACATCGGCGCGCCGGAACCGGTGGACTCGATCCGACCCAGATCGATGGTCCTGGTCCGCCCGCGCAATACGACATCGGCCGCGGCGATCGGGTCGTCGGTCGGCACGCCGAGTTCCCTGGCCAGATCGTTGCCGGTACCCGCGGGGATCATGCCGAGCGCGACGCCGGTCTCCGCGACAGCCGCGAGGGTCACGTTGATCAGCCCGTCGCCGCCGATGCAGACCACGGCGTCCGGCTTCGCATCGCTGCCGCCCCCGATGGAATCCCGAACCTGCCGGACGGATTCGGCAGCCGACCCACCGCACACCTCGGTCACCTCGACGCCGCCGGCACGGAACCGGGCGATCGCGGCGTTCGCGGCGTCGCCGCCCTTGCCGTGCCCGGACCGCGGATTGGTCACTACGGTGACTGCCCGCACGGGCGAATACTCGGTCACGGCACCAGCTTTCCGGGGTTCAGGATGCCCTCCGGGTCGAGCTCGGCCTTCACCGCGCGCAGCACGCGCACGCCGAGATCGCCGACCTCGTCCGGCAGCCATGGACGGTGATCGGTGCCGACCGCATGATGGTGGGTGATGGTGCCGCCCGCCGCGACGATAGCGTCGCCCGCCGCGCGTTTGGCGGCCAGCCACTGGCCGAGCGGGTCGTCCAGCTGCTTGGCGACGACGGTGAAGTACAGCGACGCGCCGGTCGGATAGGTGTGCGAGATGTGGCACATGACCAGTGCGGGCGTCCCTTGCTCGCCCAGCGCGCCGGTCAGCGCCGCGGTCACCGCCGCCTTCAGCGCCGCCAGGTTCGACCAAGTGGTTGCGGTCTCGAGTGTCTCGCACAGCACGCCGACGTCCAGGAGTGCGTCACGGAGGTATGGCGCGGCGAATCGACCGTGCTCCCATTCCCGCGACGGTTCCTCGCCCAGCGGTGTGCCGCCCGCGGCGGCAAGCAGCTCGCCCGCCTCCGCGCTGCGCGCCGCGACATGCGCCGCGCTGCCCTCGAAGGTGGTGATGGCCAAGCAGCCCGCGACCTGACTCCCGCCGATATCACCGGAGCGGGCCAGGTTGATCCCGGTCTCCGCCTCGTCGGACAGCCGCAGCACGGTCGGTGCCGCGCCGGCCTGCACCACCGAACGCAGCGCGGCGGCACCGGTTTCGAAGTCGGGAAACGACCACGCTTGGTGGGCAACGGTTTCCGGGACCGGATGCACCCGCAGGGTGACCTCGGTGATGACGCCCAGCGTTCCCTCCGAACCGGCGAACAGTTCGCGCAGGTCCGGTCCGGCGGCCGAGGCCGGGGCGTGACCGAGTTCCAGCGTGCCGCTTGGCGTGGCGATCTTCAGCCGCTGCACCATGTCGTCGAAGCGGCCGTAGCCCGCGGACGCCTGTCCGGACGACCGCGTCGCCGCGAAGCCGCCGATCGTGGCGAACTCGAAGCTCTGCGGGAAGTGGCCGAGCGAGAGGCCGTGTTCGGCGAGGAGTTCCTCCGCGCGCGGACCGGCGAGTCCAGCACCGAGTGTCGCGGTGCCGCTGATCGGGTCGATGTCGGTCACGCGATCGAGCCTGCGCAGGTCCAGTGCGATCACGGCGTCGAAACGGCCGCGCACGGGATCGACGCCGCCGACCACGCTGGTGCCGCCGCCGAACGGAACCACCGCGACGGCGTGCTCCGCGCAGTAGGCGAGCACGGCGAGCACCTGGTCGTGATCGGCGGGGAAGACGACGGCATCGGGCGCGTCCTGCGGACCTTCGGCGCGGCGGCGCAGCAGATCGGGCGTGCTCTTGCCACCGGCGTGCCGCAACCGGTCGCGGTGGTCGGCGGACACGTTGCCGGTGCCGACCACCTCGGCCAATCCGGCTCGCCGGGCGGGGGTCAGCGCCGATTCGCGCAGTGGCACGTCGCCCTCATCGCGGCGCGCCACCGGATTGCCGGAGACCCCGAAGACCTGCATGAGCAGGGTGCGGATTCGCTCCGGAAGTTGCTGGTGTCCAGCCGGAACTCCCCAGGCATCCCAGACCATACTCGTCGCGGACCCGCTCATGCCGCGCCAGCGGTTGTGTCCATTGGTCGCTCGCTGCTCCATGCGTTACAGTTTGACATAGACTGTCAAGCAGTAACGAGCATTCGGCTTATTCACCCTGTTCGGTGGCCCCCACCGACGAATCGACCCCGGTGGTGACCTTGACCGCTCCCGACGACTCCGCCGAGAACGCGCTCTCGGCGACCGACCTCGCGATCTTGGACGCGGCCCGCGCCTGCGTGCAGGAGTTCGGCGTGCGCCGCACCACGCTCACCGAGGTGGCGCGGCGGGCGGGTGTCAGCAGGCCGACCGTCTACCGCCGCTGGCCGGATACCGGCGCGCTGGTGGCCGAGCTGCTGGTGCGTGAGCTGCGCGGCATCGTCGCGGCGACCATGCCGTCGGCGGGCAGCGCTCGCACCAGGCTGGTCGAAGGCCTGGTCGCGGGCGCGGCGACGGTCCGGTCGAATCCGCTGTTCGGCAAGATCTTCCGCACCGACACCGATCTCATGCTCACCTACGTGTTCGGCCGGCTCGGGCGCAACCAGCGCGCGCTGATCGAGCTGTTCGCGGCGGGCATTCGGGAAGGCCAGCAGGACGGCTCCATCCGCGATGGCGACCCGGAACGGATGGCCACAATGCTGCTGCTGATCGCCCAGTCGGCGGTGCAATCGGCGGGCACCGTCGCGCCGTTGCTGGCGGGCGAACACCTCGACACCGAACTCCGTCGCGCGATCGACGGGTACCTCGATGACCGCGCCGACGGCGGCAACCGGAAGCAGCCGCGATGACGGCGCCCTGCTGGATCGGAAAGGCCTTGCGATGACCAGGAATTCGCGGCACACCGGCGACTCCGCACTGAACGCCGCCCGCCGCGCCGCGGACCTGTCCCGGCTCGGCGACGGCGCCGAGATCGACGTGCTGGTCATCGGCGGCGGCGTCACCGGCGCGGGCGCCGCGCTCGACGCGGCCGCCCGCGGCCTGCGAACCGTGCTGGTGGAACGCCACGATCTGGCCTTCGGCACCAGCCGCTGGAGTTCCAAGCTGGTGCACGGCGGGCTGCGCTACCTGGCCAGTGGCCGGGTCGGCATCGCGCACGAGAGCGCGGTGGAACGCGGGATCCTCATGCGCACCACGGCGCCACATCTGGTGCGCCCGCTGCCCCAGCTAGTGCCGCTGCTGCCCGGCGTCGGCGCGGCCCACGCCGCGCTGGTGCGGGCCGGTTTCCTGGCGGGCGACCTGCTGCGGCGCGGCGCGGGAACCCCGGCGGCGATCCTGCCCCGCTCCCGGCGCGTCGCCGCCGCGGAGGCGTTGCGGCTGGCGCCGACCGTGCGCCGCGCGGGGCTGCGCGGCGGGTTGCAGGCTTGGGACGGGCAGCTCGTCGACGACGCGCGCTTGGTCGTGGCCCTCGCGCGCACCGCGGCGGCGCACGGCGCGCGAGTCATCACGTATACCGAAGCCCTTGACGTCACCGGCGATTCGGCGACCTTGCGCGACACCCGGACCGGCGAGACCCTCGCCGTGCGGCCACGCACCGTGGTGAACGCCACTGGCGTCTGGGCCGACCAGGTCGATCCGAGCATCCAGCTGCGCCCGAGCCGGGGGACCCACCTGGTGTTCTCCGCGGCGTCCTTCGGCGGCCTCGCCGCCGCGCTGACCGTACCGGTGCCCGGCAGCACCAGCCGTTTCGTCTTCGCGTTCCCCGCCGCGCACGACCGGGTCTACCTCGGCCTGACCGACGAGGACGCGCCGGGACCGGTGCCCGACGAGCCGAAGCCGACCGACGCCGAGATCGACTTCCTGCTCGACACCATCAACCCCGCCCTGCGTGAGCCCTTGACGCGCGAAGACATTCGCGGCTCGTACGCGGGCCTGCGGCCGCTGTTGCAGACCGCCGGCGACAACACGGCCGACATCTCACGCAAGCACGCGGTACTGCGCTCCCCCACCGGCGTCGTGACTATCGTCGGCGGCAAGCTCACCACCTACCGGAAGATGGCCGAAGATGCCGTCGACGCGGCCGTCGCGCAGGGCGGGCTCACCGCCGGGCCATGCCGCACCCGGGAGATTCCTCTGGTCGGCGCGGTTTCCGGAGCGGCGCGCGACCGCATCGACGCCCCGCCGGTGTTGATCGACCGCTACGGCAGCGAGGCGACCATCGTGCTGGCGGCGGCGCGCCATGATCCAGCGCTCGCCGAGCCGGTGGCCCCCGGAATCGACGTGCTCGCCGCTGAATTCGCGTTCGCGGTGTCCCACGAGGGCGCGCTCGACGCGGACGATCTGCTGGACCGGCGCACCCGCATCGGCCTGGTCGCCGAGGACCGGGCGGCCGCAGCCACGGCCGCCGCTGTCGCACTTGCCGCCATCAGCTAGGACGGTCTTCGCGACGCGGGCGAATTGCTCCTTTTGACGCAGTGACCTCCGTCATTACTCGGCGGTCTCCGGCGCTATTCGGCGCTGATCGGCCGGCAATCCATGCAACGCGGAAGCAGCCCTGGCTCAGGGACCGCCGGGGTATTCGGTTCGCGGGCGGGTCAGTCGATCGCCCACGCGGACAACTCCGCTCGCATGCACGCGCGTGGCCAGCGATCGAGGCCGTGGGCGCGTTCGGCGGCGCGCAGCGCGCGCAGGCCGGGTGTCTCCTCATCCGCGGACAGGCAGCGGAAGCCGAGCCGCTCGTAATATGGCCCGTTCCAGGCGACCTCGGTGAACGTGGTCAACGTCAGCGCACGGATGCCCTGGTCGGCGGCCCAGCGTGCGGCTCGGTCGATGAGGCGCTTGCCGATGCGTCGCCCGGCGTAGCCGGGGTGCACCGAGACCTGGTCTATGTGCGCATTTCCGTCGATCACCCCGACGATCAGGTAGCCGATCGGCCGATCGTCCTCGGCCCAGACCCAGGCGCGTCCGGCCTCCTGGAACTCGCGCAGCGTTTCCAGCGAGGGAGGTTCGTCATCGGCCACCACCGTCATGCCGATCTCCGCGAACGGTTTGCCCGCCGCGCGCTCGATGTCCTGAAGCGCAGGGAGGTCACGGGTCGTCGCAGGCCGAATCACCGGGTCATTGTGGACCGGCGGGCACGACCGGAGCCAGTGTATTAGTCGGCCCGCGTGGCGAGGATGCCGTTGAGCAGCACCCGGACCGCCCATGCCGCGCGGGCGTCACCGCCGCCGGACAGCATGGTGTCGCGCATGGCCACGATGGTCGGGTACCGGTCCGCGGGCAGCTGGGCGAAGCACCGCGCGACGTCGGCGAGGTAGTCGCGCTCGGTGCCGCCGCTGGTGTCGTGCACGCTCTGCTCGGCGGCCGACGCGGTGATGTGCAGGTAGAGCAGGTCCACCGCCCAGGACGCGGTGCGGCCGTCCAGTCCCGCCTCGGTGAGCGCTCGGAGCATCAGCTCCATGAGCCGCAGCGCGTTCGGGCTGGTCGGGATCGTGCCGAGCGCGACGAGCGCCAATCCTTCGTGCCTGCTCATCGCCGCGACCGTGGCGTCGACGAGCTGGGTGAGCCGGTCGCGCCAGCTCGCCCCGACCGGCTCGGGAACCGTGCCGAGGACATGGTCGAGCATGGCGGCCATCAGATCGTCGCGGTTGGCGACGTAGACGTAGAGCGAAGCCGCTCCGGTATCCAGGTCCTGAGCGACCCGGCGCATAGTGAGCGCCGCCGCGCCGTCCCGGTCCAGGATGCGCAGGCCGGTCTCGACGATCACCTCGCGACTCAACGGAGCTTTGGCCGGGCGTGCCCGGCGGCTGACACCTGCCGCGCTCATCCGTTCGCCTCGCTGCCGGTCGGCTCCGGCATATCCGTATTCTGGCTCGTTCGCCCACTCATTGCGCCCGAGCATAGCCGCAGACGAACGCTGTTTGACACGATCAGCGTTCGTGTCAACTGCCCGGCGGCACTCCGCAGGTGGCGGGCAGGACGCTGCCGCGGTGCGATAACCAGGTTCGACTACCGTGGGGTCCAGCATTCGCCATTGATGATAAGCGCCCGGCCCTCTGTCCCACTCAACTTCGGTCGCACCGCACCCTCCGGGACTCCGAGACACATGAGCGATGCGGTCGGCACAACCCAGTCGTAGCCTTCGGTGAGACCGCCCTGGGTCATTTCGAACGGCTTTCCTCCGGGCGCGGTGATGGTCATCGATTCCCGGCCGGTTTCGGCGATGTAGTCCAGCCGGTAGGTCCACCGGCAGTGTCCTTCGGTGATTCTCGTGGTGAACGCGATCGTATTCTTCTCCCCTTTGGGCAGCGTGATGCGCTTGTTGGCGAAGAAGTCGAGGACATCGACACGCTCGCCTTTGTCGTCGACACCGCTCCGGTCGAACACCGGATGCTCGCTTGCCACATCGGTAACCAGAACGAGCTTGTCCGTTTCTCCTTCGAGGTGCTCGTCCATGAAGCCGTATCCGGATACCAGCGGGGCCCCACATGGTTGGACGAGCACCGGTACGATATCCACGATCTCCACGGCGCTGGTCCGGTTGGCCAAAAGTGTCACTTCCCAGGTCATGGACGATGCTGCGACGGCACCGTGTTCACGCAGCCAAACCATGCGCGGCTCGTTCGTCATCCGAGTGAGGTAGGGCGTCGGGTCGACGCCGGCGGGCAGCACCCAATTGCTCGCCGGATCATCGACCTCGGTCATATCGACGACTTTGATGTCTGTGCCGTACTTTTCGGATTCGCTGGTGAGCCAACTCTTGATCTGGTCGTTCGCAAAAGCACCGACAGCGCCGCCAACCACGAAGAAAGCGAACAGCCAGGTGAGTGCACGTCTCCACCATGGTTTGCTCTCTGCGGACGACGGCGGCGAGGCAGGCTGCTCTGCTGCGCGTTGCCGCGACTGCCGACGAGGGGAATGGCGCAGAGGCTTCCCGCGCTGTGGCCTTATGCCGGGGCGCGGATTCGGCTGCCGCGGAGTCATGGTGTTCGGATGATCGAAGTCCCCATGCAAGGGAAGTTTACGAGACCAGCCCCTCGGCCGCACCCCACCAGATTTGGGGTGGTTAACCAATTTCCCTCTCCGCCAACGTCTCTGGCGCAGAGTCGCCCGCGCGACAACTCAGCGACAAGCACCGGACCATACGGAGCGTGGGTGAGCTTCGGCTCTTGCTGCTCGGCCGGCTCTACCTACCGCCGTCCATCGACTACGTGGTCGCCGAGCAAGGCGGCCGTGCGTTGTCCAGCCAGCCCCGCCGCTCGCCCCTGGGCGGTCGGCCCGACCCGCCGCAGAACGGTTGTCACCACAACCTTCGCAGCCGTCGTCACGGCCGAATGACACCGCGAATAGTTGCTCGCCGCACCCTGACAGCCGGATGCAGCGCACCGCTCCCCCGTATGGACCGCCACCTCGGCGCCGCGAAATCACCAGCAGTGACATCAGGTGGTGAGGTTAGCTGCGCCGATCACGATCGACACCGACTGTGGCGAAACCGGGAGCGCCGACAGCCGCGCACGACAACGAGCGGCAGTGTCTTCCTTGCGCCGCGATGTCGCGCCAACGCCAGTGCGGGTCCGCCGACGTGAGTGACGTACATCATATTTCGGGTTGGCGCGCATGCCCGGGGTAAGGGTGCGGCTGTAACCACAATGCCCAGTTCAGAGCGGTCGCGACACCGCTGACGCCGGTGGCCGGAAAGCGGCTGACAGCAGGGAATTCGACCAGCGAACGCCACTGATGGAGGGGGCTCGGCACCCACCCGGCGAGACTTCGGCTCTCCGGTTCGGCTTACGCCGACGCTCTATGCTGGCTCAGGTATGCCGGTAGTGCGCCGGGAAGGAGGGCGCGGGTGCGCAGTAAACCGCCCACCGTGGGTATCGCACCGGGCGACGGCCTGGTCGCCCGTTTCGGCGCGGTCGTCGCCTACTTGGGCGACGAGACCGCTTCCACGGACCGAATACTCGGCACCATCGAGGCCGTGGCCGATGTGGAATATCCCGGCGCGGCGCTGGCCAAACGTCTCGCCGCGGTGATCTTCGGCGGCACGGCGCAGACACCGCCGTTCGGTGTGGTCGCGCCAACCGACGACGGAACGCTGATCCTGCTGCGCGGACCGGTCACTGCCGAGATCCACGGCGCGGAAGGCGTCCGCCGCTTGGACGGCGGACGCGCGTTCACCTGGGTGGACGAGATCGTCCGCGAGCCGGTGCGCCGCATCACGATCGGCTCGAGCACCGGCGAGCCGCTGACGGCGCTGCCGCGCACCGATCTGCGGACGGGCGTGGTCCCTGGCGGCGAGTTCGTCTGGAACGCCACGCTTCGGCGCGCCGGAATGGCCGCCGCGCCGCGCCCATCCGAGTCCGCTGCGCCGCGCCCATCCGAGTCCGCCGAGCGGTCCACGTCCGCCGGGCGTCCCGCGCAGGCCGAACCCGAGCCCACGGCTGCGACCGGATTCTCGGCGATGCCCGAACCGACCGGCGCGTCCGACGCTCTCGCACCGGCTCCCCCAGCCGCCCGGCCGACCGCATCGGCACGCCCACTAGCCAAACCGCGGCCACCCCGGCCGGTCGCGGATCGCCCACTGGCCTGGTCCCAGTTGCAGCCCGCGGCGCACCACCCGGACGAGCCCGTCGCCCTTCGCAAAACAGCCGAGAACGGCGGAACCCGCGTCTTGCGTCCGACCGCCCTCGCGACCGAAACCGCCCCCGGCGCATTGATCACCGAAGACGGCACGGCCTATCCGCTGGACCGCCCCTACGTCATCGGACGCGGCCCGCAGGTGGACGAATCCGTGCGCGCCGCCACCGCCGCTCCCCTCGTCGTCCAGCGCGACCGCCACGTCTCCCGGGTCCACGCCTACGTCTCGGTCGACGGCGGCAAGGTCTACGTCCGCGACGCCGCCGCCACCTCGGGCACCTTCATCGCCGCCCCCGACACCGACCAATGGACCCGCATAACCACCTCCCCCACCGAACTCCAACCCGGCTGGCGCGTCCGCATCAGCGAGCGAATCCTTACCTATCGCAGCGACGACAATTGACCTTCAGCGGCGCAGCAGCAGTTCCCTCAACTGCGAGTATGAGCAGCGGGCGGTTGCGAGTACGGACCTCGTTACCGCTGGACATTGGCCGTGGAAACGTATTCGGCATACGGAGTAGCCAGAGGCCAGAGCCGTTCTTTTGCAACCAGCGGTGATAGTCCGAATGCGGGACCGTGGCCACCCCGTACCCGGCTCATGGTGATACCCTGCCCCGTCGCCGTCGCCGTCGCCGTCGCAATGAGGTCGAGCCAATCGCTCTTGTCGTAGCCGCCGACCGGCTCCGGTTCGCCATTGAGAAATCGACGGAACGGTTCGGACTCCTCCGGTTCCACGTAGGTGTCCCGAACTTCCAGATGAAACTCTGACGTGCGCGCTTCTTCGAACAGCTCCATGCACCGATCATTCGACCGAAATTCCACCGTGGTATACCTCTCAGCCTTCAGGATCACGCCCGGTGTCCGTTATCTATGCGCCGACAACGTGGTCGGCACAGCGACCCGAGCTCAGATCCAAAGAGCGTGTCGTGCGGGACTATGAACGCCGCCGCTCGAGCGCTGCCCTGATCAAATCCCTGGCTTTATCACCGGTCACGGACTGCCTGGCAAGCGTTTCGAAAGCCCGTCCGTAGACCGCTATCTCGCGCGGTTGCGTGATGGTCAGCTCGGCCGCTGTTCCTTCCACCATGACGAGTCGGTTGTCGAACATGACGAAGTTGGTTGACACCACCAGCGCCTCAGCCGTCGCCGCGACTATGCCGAGCGCGACGCGCGGCATGCCGATTATCGAGGCGAGCCGGTCGAGCTGGCCGATCATGATGTCATCGCTGCCAACTGTCGCGTACAGCGCCTGCTCTGCGATGAGAAAGTGAAACCGGTGGTCACGCTGATAGAGGATGCGTTGCCGCTCCATCCGTTTCGACACGGCTTCGTCCAAGTCGTCGGGTACCTGGTGGAACTCCATGCCTCGCCTCAGCTTGGCTTCGGCGTATTCCGCGGTCTGCAGAAGACCGGGGACGATCTGAGGTTGGTAGTCGCGGATGAACGTTGCTTCAGCTTCGAGCTTCAGGGACTTCTGTTGTCGGCGCTTGAGCCCGGTGCCGAGCACCTTCCGCCATTCGAGGTAGGCCGTTTCGATGTTGTGCCGCGTCGCCAGCAGGTCTGGTAGTTGGTCCTCGGCACCGGTGTGGGCGCAGTACGCCCGGATATCGTCATCGGACGGCTTGATCCGCCCGTATTCGATCTTCGACACCTTGGTTTGGTGCCAGCCTGACAGCTCGGCCAGCTTCCTGCCGGTGAGCCCTGCCGAACGGCGAAGCTCCCGGAGCCGTGCCCCGAGAGCTTCCCGAGCGTCGTGAACGCTGTCGGTCACTGCTTGACATACTCCGCGTACGGTGTTGCCAGCTCCCAGAGCCGTTCGCGTACACCTTGGCAGTACTCGACAATCCGAGTATCGGTGGTTACCGCTAGGCCCGCTGGCTTCTCGTGCTCGTTGACCAAGTTGTAGACAACACGGTCGTTGTCCAGGAGCCACCAATCATCTGGTGGGACCTCTCCGGCGACATGCCGAGGTACGTACCGTATGCCTTCCCCAGCTTCCACATTGCTACCGGTGACGGACAACAGCCAGCGGTGATAGTCAGTGAGCGGCTCGGTTACCACTCGTACCCGACTCACCGTTACGCCCCGGCCGACAGTTTCCTGTATGAGGTCAACCCACCGGTTCTTGTGCTCGTCTGGCAGCGGTGGCTCACCTTCGAGGAACCGGCGAAACCGGTCCGACTCAGTTGGCACCGCGTATGCGTCCCGAACTTCTAGATGGAATGCTTCGGTCTTGCATCCGCGGAAGAGGCTCACCCAGTCTGGCGGCTCATGCTGAAGGTAGAGCACCGTAGAAAGTCCTCCTGATCCTCGGAACTTCAACCGCTGTCTCGTTCGGCGCTAGATCGAGCCGAGCCAGGATCTCTGGCTCGACGATGGGTCGTCCGGTGAGGGTAAACGTCCCTCGCCCGGTGTCCGTCATCGTCGCGCCGATAAACGTATCCGGCTCAGTGAACCCGAGTAGCAGGTGTGGGATCTCAACTGTTCCAAGCTTGTCGGTTCGCCAGCCCTGGTACCCGTGCGGGTCGATGGCGTACAGAGTCGGACATCCGCCAACGTCTGACCCACCCTTGCCGAGGAACTGTAGGCGCATGTTGTTGCCCCCTGTCTAGTTCTATGCACGAGTATTCCCGCACGATTTCAATGTTCCTCGACGTAGCAAGCTTTGTCAGCTGGAAGCTGAGTTTCTGCAACCTTGTGCATACTTCTGGCGTGGGCCGGTGGACGCTTCGTAGCGTGTGTGACCAGGCACGCGACGCCGGGTGAGCCGCCCCCGGCGTCGGGTGCTCACCAACGGATGAGGAGGGGCAGATGAGACCACGGCCGACGGCGATCGGGTACCTGCGCCGAGATGTTTCCGGTGTGTCCCAGACCTGGGACGAGATCCAAATCCGCAGCCTCGCAAAGCGACTCGGATACGAACTGGCGAAGACCGTGGTGTTCGGGCCCAAGACCGATTGCCCGTTGAGTCGGCTTCTGAACGTGGTCCGACGGATTGATGTCGACGCCGTAATCGTGCCCAATCCCCAGCACTTCGGCGCGGACGTGCCTGCCGAGCTGGTGAAAGTCGTCGACGTGATCACGGTCCAGCCCGAAAACACCTACGCACGCTGGGCATTCGGTTGCACCGATGGCCGGATGCTCTCACCAACCGAACACGATGCCTGGATCAAGACCTTTGGTCGTTGATACCCTCTTGGCCAATTCGGCGGCTGACGCGGGCGATGTACATATACAACAGGTGCGCCGCCAACGACGTGATGCGCCCGCCAGCACGGTGAGTCGCTCCCGCAAGCTCACCCCGACCGCTCCCGGACGGCGCCGAGAACCAGGACATGGCGGCCATCAGCAGCGTTGTTCAGCGATGTTCACGTGCACATGCCCACCGAACGCTTGCGCGATCTTTTCCAGGGTGGTGAGTGTCGGTACCACGTCCCCAGCCTCGAGGCGTGAGATCGCGTGCTGCTTCAGTCCGGAACGTTCGGCTAACTCCACTTGGGTCCACCCCCTTGCTTCTCGCGCTTCCCGCACCATCTTCCCTACCCCGTAGGCAATCTCGGCGTTCCGGTACGCCTGTTGGTATTCAGGGGTTGCCCGCTGTTCGGTTGTACGACGGTCGAATTCTTCTTGCGAAATCATGGAGCGGGTCTCCTTTCTAGAGCGCGATGATGTGCTGATAAGTCCTGTCATGTTCGGTTTCGCAGATTTTCCGCACGTATTTCGCCCGCGAGTTGCGGCCCGAGTTCGGCCAGGAGTCCAGCGCGATGGTCTGCCGCCGCCCGGCTGGCGGCGTCCAGGCGGTACAGAAACTCGACGACTTCCGGTTCCGCGAGGATCTCGTACAACACCCGATCACGATATCACACATATGTGATATTTGGAGGTCGAGTTTCCTAGCGCGCATTCCGGCCTGGGGTGCAGTTCCGCACCGGTCCCCGCCCGGCTCGGACGGCATGGAGAGCACAATGGCGGCATGCATCGAAACGGACCGAGCCGGGACATCGACGAGGCCGAGCTGACCGTGACTCCGCCCAAGGAGGAGGCCGCCGGCGTCACCGCCGTGGCGGTGGCGGTGAAGCGCTCGGTCGAGGAGATGGGCGTCATCCGGACTGCCCGGACTCTGGCCCGCGTCAATCAAGTGCACGGCTTCGACTGCCCCGGCTGCGCCTGGCCGGAGCCCAGCGGTCACCGCAGGCCCGCCGAGTTCTGCGAGAACGGCGCGAAGGCGGTCGCCGAAGAGGCCACGCTGCGCACGGTGACCCCGGAGTTCTTCGCGACGCACTCGATCGTGGAACTCAGCGACAAGTCGGGGTATTGGCTGGGCCAGCAGGGCCGGTTGACGCACCCGATGGTGCTGCGACCCGGTGACACCCACTATTCGCCGATCGCATGGGAGGACGCCTACCGGTTGATCGCGGAAACGCTGCGCGGCCTGGATTCACCCGACGAGGCCGTCTTCTACACCTCTGGGCGCACCAGCAACGAGACCGCGTTCCTCTACCAGCTGCTTGTCCGCAGCTACGGCACCAACAACCTGCCGGACTGCTCGAATATGTGCCACGAGTCCTCCGGCGCCGCGCTGTCGAGTTCGATCGGGATCGGCAAGGGCTCGGTCTCCATCGATGACTTCGAGAAGGCGGACCTGATCATCGTCGCGGGCCAGAACCCGGGCACCAACCATCCGCGCATGCTCAGCGCACTGGCGGGCGCGAAGGCCAAGGGCGCCCGGATCGTCGCGGTGAATCCGCTGCCGGAGACGGGACTGCTCGGCTTCCGCGATCCGCAGACGGTCAAGGGCCTCACCACCGGCGTTCCGATCGCCGACGACTTCTTGCAGATCCGCCTCGGCGGAGATATGGCGCTGTTCCAGGCGCTCGGCCGCCTGCTGCTGGAAGCCGAGGACCGGGCGCCGGGAACGGTGGTCGACCGCGACTTCGTCGACACCCACTGCGCTGGCTACGCCGAGTACGAAAAGCACGTCCGCTCGGTCGATTTCGACACTGTCCTGGCGGCGACCGGCCTGAGCACGACGGAACTCGAGCACACCGCCGAGGTGTTCGCGCGATCGAAGAACATCATCATCTGCTGGGCGATGGGCCTCACCCAGCAGACCCATGCCGTGGCCACCATCGAGGAAGCCACGAACCTGCTGCTCCTACGGGGCATGATCGGCAAGCCGGGCGCGGGCGTCTGCCCGGTGCGCGGCCACTCGAACGTCCAGGGCGACCGCACCATGGGCATCTGGGAGAAGATGCCCGCCACCTTCCTCGACGCCCTCGACGCCGAGTTCGGCATCACCAGCCCGCGTGAGCACGGCTTCGACACGGTCGCTGCCATCCGCGCCATGCGCGACGGCCGCGCCGAAGTCTTCCTCGGCATGGGCGGCAACTTCGTGGCCGCCACCCCCGACACCGCGGTGACCGAGGCCGCGCTGCGTGGCTGCGCGCTCACGGTGCAGGTCTCCACCAAACTCAACCGTAGCCACGTCGTGCACGGCCGCACCGCGCTGATCCTGCCCACCCTCGGCCGCACCGATCTCGACCTGTCCCCGGACGGCACCAAACAGCAAGTGTCGGTGGAGGATTCGATGTCGATGGTGCACCTTTCCACTGGACGGCTGAAGCCGGTCAGCGACCAACTCCGCAGCGAAGTCGCGATAGTCTGCGAACTCGCGCAAGCGTTGTTCGGCGCGGATCATCCGGTGCCGTGGGCGCGGTTCGCCCGCGACTACGACGCCATTCGCGACGCGATCTCCCGCGTGGTGCCCGGCTGCTCGGACTACAACACGAAAGTCCGGCAGCGCAACGGATTCCAGCTCCCACACCCGCCGCGCGATGCCCGCGAATTCCGCACCGCCACCGGCAAGGCGAACTTCGCCGTCAATGCGCTCACCTGGCTGCCGGTGCCGGAAGGCAGGCTGATCTTGCAGACCCTGCGCAGCCACGACCAGTACAACACCACCATCTACGGCCTCGACGACCGCTACCGCGGCGTGCACGGCGGACGCAAAGTAGTGCTCGTGCACCCCGACGACATCACCGCGTCCGGCTTCGCCGACGGCGACCTGGTGGACGTGGTCTCCGAATGGACCGACGGCACCGAACGCCGCGTGGAAGGCTTCCGCCTGGTCTCCTACCCCACCCCACGCGGCAACGCCGCCGCCTACTACCCCGAGACCAACCCCTTGGTTCCGCTGGACCATGTCGCGGCGCGGTCGAACACACCGGTCGCCAAAGCGGTCACGGTCCGCTTCGAGCCGAGCACCTCATGAGCCGGGTTACCGCCCGCCGCCGGATGCGCCGGATCTCACCCACCGGCGAAATCCAGCGTCCGGACACCCTCGCGGTCGAAGAACCCCTGGAAATCCGCATCGATGGGCACTCGCTGACGGTCACCATGCGCACGCCAGGCAACGACATCGACCTGGTGCACGGATTCCTGTTGAGCGAAGCCATGGTCGGTTCCGCCGAAGACATCGTCGCCGCCCGCTACTGCGCGGGCACCGACGACCAGGGACGCAACACCTACAACGTCTTGGACGTCACCCTGCGCACGCCGGTTCCGGTCCCCACTCGCGCCTTCCCGACCACCGGCGCGTGCGGCCTGTGCGGCAAGACCGCCTTGGACGACGTGCGCACCCGCACCCGGTTCCCGCTACCGAAGGACGGCCCAGCGGTGGACACTCGCGTGCTGGCCGCCATGCCCGACAGCCTCCGGGACCGCCAATCGGTGTTCGACGCCACCGGCGGCCTGCACGCCGCGGGACTGTTCACCGCCGACGGCACCGCACTCGCGGTCCGCGAGGACATCGGCAGGCACAACGCCGTGGACAAGGTGATCGGCTGGGCGCTGCGCGAAAACCGCGTCCCCGCACACGATCTCGTGCTGATCGTGAGCGGGCGCGCCTCGTTCGAACTGGTCCAGAAGGCCGTCATGGCCGGTATCCCGATGCTCGGCGCGGTCTCGGCGCCGAGTTCGCTCGCGGTCGACCTCGCCGCGGACGCCGGGCTCACCCTGGTCGGTTTCCTGCGCGGCGACACCATGAACGTCTACAGCGCCCCCGAACGGATCCGCGCCGCACCCGGCACGGCCGCACTCTTGGCCTGACTCCCTATTGCCTGTAACGGATCGTCCGACTTACCGTGACTGCACAGAGCCGGAACGGGTTCGGCGAGAACGGAGCGGCCGATGCGGATCTCGGTTGAGGGGAACTCCGAGGGCCTGCGCGTACGGATGCGGTTCGAGCAGTACCGCCGCCGCCTGCTGGTCACACGGATCGTCCTGACGATCTCGGCCGTGCAGGGCGCGATCGTCGGTCTGTGGGCCACCCTGGCGCCGCACTCCTGGTACACCAGCTTTCCGGGCTTCGGCGCCCAGTGGGTGGCGGCCGACGGCCCCTACAACCACCATCTGACCGGCGACGTGGGGGCGTTCTTCCTGGCGCTGACCGCCGTCACGATCGCGGCGCTCGTCGTCAACGGCACCACGGCAGCCCGGATCGCGGGCGTCGGCTGGCTGACCTTCGCCGTCCCGCATTTCCTCTACCACGCCCTGCACAAGCCCGCCGAGCTGGACGCGGGCAGCTTCACGGCCAGCCTGATCGCCGCGTTCCTGCTCGTCGTCGGCGGGCTGGTCTGCGTGTTCGTTCCGCCGCGCGGCGATCTCCCGCTGTCGGACCCGCAGCCGATCACCCTGCGCTTCCCGCGCCGCCGGCCGCGCGCGTCCCGCTGAGCTCACGACTGCGCTCGGCTCCGTCGTGCGCAAAGGCGCGCTGTGTCCTCGGTCCGTTCACCGGCGCTCGCTCACGAGTCCGGGACGCCCGTGGGCGATCACCACGGGCGTGATCCGGTGCGTCCGCGGACCCCACGTCGCCGCGAAGCTCCCGCCGGTCAGTCCTTCAGCGCATCCAGCAGCGCCGCACGCTGACGCGCACCGAGGCCGCCGATGCGGCGATCTTCCGGGATCTCCGCCTGGTCCATCAGCTTCGCGGCTTTCACCGGGCCGACGCCGGGCAGGGCCTTGATCACGGCAGCCACCTTGGTCTTCTTGACCAGCTCGTCGGTGTCGGCCTTCTTGAGCAGGTCGGCGACGGAAACCTTGCCCGCCTTCACCTTGCCGATCAGTTCGGAGCGTGCCTTGCGGACCGCAGCCGCCTTGGCCAACGCCTCGGTGCGCTGCTCTGCGGTCATGGTAGGCAGTGCCATGTCTCCTCCGCTTCCACTCGTCACTCGAACCTCTGGTTGACCGGACCGAGTAAACATCACGGCACCAGGAGCGCAAGCTCGACACACCGGGGCACGAGCAGCGGAAATAGCGATGAATTTCCCCGGTCCACGCCGTCGGAACGGGTAACCGGCCCGCGCGCCGCGGGCGAAACGGACGAAAGGAACACCACGTCATGGAGCTGTCCCTCACCCAATTCGTCACCGTCGACGGCGTCTACCAGGCGCCCGGTGGGCCGCAGGAGGACACCAGCGGCGGATTCACCCACGGCGGGTGGTCGGTGCCGTTCGGCGACGCGGATTTCGGCGCGTTCGTCGACGAGGTGTTCGAGCGGGTCGACGCGTTCCTGCTCGGACGGCGCACCTACGAGATCTTCGCGGGCTACTGGCCGAAGGTCACCGATCCGGACAACCCGGTCGCCACGAAGCTCAACACGCTCCCGAAGTACGTCGCGACCTCGACTCTGGAGCACGCCGAGTGGGCCGGCACGCAGCTACTGCGCGGCGACCTGGTCGCCGAGGTGACCGCGCTGAAGCAGCGTCCCGGCCGCGAACTCCAGGTGCACGGCAGCGGGAACCTGGCCCACACCCTGCTGGCGAACGGCCTGGTCGACACCCTGTATCTGCTCACCTTCCCGGTGCTGCTCGGCACCGGCAAACGGCTGTTCACCAGTGAAGTCCAGCCCACCGGGCTCCGGCTCACCGATTCCCGCGTGACCGGTAGCGGCGTCGTGATCAGCACCTACCGCAACACCGGCACGCCGCAGTACGGGGACTACACCGACGAAGTAGCCGCGCCGGCCCGGTAACACCGGCGACCTCTTCCCCGACAGACTCAGCAGCAACATCTAGCGCGGGTCGCGGTTCAACGGCGAACCAGAGGGGGATCAACGGCGATCCCCCGAAACCCGGCTCGGTCGGCCCCGCCGATCGCCACCGTCGCCTGGCGGGAACACGACAACCGAACAACTGCCGCTCTACGCACGTCCGTGCCAGCATGGCCGGATGAGGCCGAGCACTGCACCGGAAACAGGCGGATCCGCGGCGCTGTGGCTGTGGGCCGGGCAGGCGATCTATCGCGGACCTTCCCTGCGCCTCGATGCCCATTCGACCGCCGTGGACTGCCTGGCTGTCGGGGTGGACGCCCCGTTCACGCTGGAGTCCGACGGCGTCGCGAGCACGGTGCGCAGCGCGCTGATCCCACCGCGCCGCGTGCATCGGGTGGTCGCGGGCGGTGACCACATGATGTTCTGCTATCTCGATCCGGGATCACTTCGAGCACGCGCGTGCCGTGAGCGGATGACCCTCTGGGACAACGATTTCGGGCTGAACCACCGGGAAGAGGCCGCGTTGGCGGCGGCGGCCCGCGACCGGCCGGAGGCGCGATCGCTGGCGGATCTCGTCGGCTCGGCACCATATCCACCCCTGGACGACCGCGTCGCGGCCGCCATGGCGACTCTGCTGGCGCATCCCGCCCATGAGTTCACCGCCGAACGGTTCGCCGCGGCGGCGCACCTGTCGGAGTCCCGATTCCTGCACCTGTTCGCGGCACAGGCGGGCACCTCGTTCCGGCGCTACCGGCTCTGGGCCAGGATGCTCGGCGTCGGCCGGGCGATCGCCAAAGGCGAGAACCTCACCACCGCTTCGATCGACGCCGGGTTCGCCAGCCCCTCCCATTTCAGCGACGCCTTCCACACGCTGTTCGGACTTTCGGCCACCGCGCTGCTGGCTACCGGCGTCCGGATCGTCGTGCTGGATGACGCCGGAGGGATCGAATCGAGGACTCGGGCTTGCTAGGCTAGAAATTAGAACACGTTTCACTTCATCGGAGGTACGGTGGCCAAACAGATCCGCGACGTGGTCGAGCAGTACGTCAAGCTGGTCGGATCGGGCCCGACCGACGAGATCGTCAACCTGTACGCACCCGACGCGATCGTGGAGGACCCGGTCGGCACCCCCGCCCGGCAGGGCCACGCTGCCATCCGCGAGTTCTACGAGGTGATCGCCGCGCTGGACCGGGAGACCGAACTGCGGCCCGAGGAGATCAGGATCGCGGGCAATCAGGCCGCGTTCCCGTTCACCCTCGTCACGAGAGTCGGCGGGCAACGCTTCACCGTCTCGCCGATCGACGTGATGGAGTTCGACGACGAAGGCCGGATCACCGGGATGCGTGCCTACTGGAGTCAGCAGGACATGCGGATCGAGCCCGAGTAATCCACCGTGGGGCGGGTCACACAATGGCCCCATCACATTCCGGCACGGTCTCTCGTCCGAGAAGTAGGACCATATCCGCTGATCGAAGGAGATCGACATGGGCGCCACCCGCATCGCCGCCGTCACCCCGCAGCAGGCCGGACCCGTGACCAAGCTGCTGTACCGGATCGCCAAGCGCCGCTTCCGGGAAGTGCCGGAGCCGTTCGCCGTCGCCGCAAACCACCCCAAACTGCTGGTCGCGAACGCCGTCCACGAAACGATGGTCGACAAGGCCAGCAACGTCCTGCCCGCCGTCATCCGCGAGATCGCGGTCTACCGCACGGCGTGGACGATCGGCTGCTCGTGGTGCGTCGACTTCGGCGCCATGCTCATGCGCCTCGGCGAGCTGGACACCGAACGGCTGGAACACATCGCCGACTACGCGACCTCGCCGCTGTATTCCGAGGACGAGCGCGCCGCCATCGCCTACTCCGACGCGATGACCGCGACACCGACCTCGGTCACCGACGAGCAGGTCGCCGATCTCGAGCGACGCTTCGGCCGCGCCGGTGTCGTGGAACTCACCTATCACATCGCGCTGGAAAACTCACGCGCACGGTCCTATTCAGCACTCGGCATCACGGCACAAGGCTTCAGCACCGATTCGTGCCGGGTGCCTTGGGCGTGACGGCGGACCCACGCTGCCGGAAAGGTCCCGGCCGACCAGGTGTTTCAGCACCGCGGCCGCTCCGGACTGTCGCTGCGGCCGGTAATGGACTATGAATAGGAGGTGTGGACGCTGCCTGTCCGAGTCCCGGTCAGCGAGCTATCGTGTCGCATTCGGTGACCGATAGGCCGAGTCGGCGTCTTCGGTTTCTCGAGTTCCCCTCCGCTCAACCGTTTGGAGCCGCATGCTCGACGAACATCCTCTCGACGACGACGTCGCGCGGCTCGCGAGCCGGGTCGAGAAGGCCAGGGGCCGCCTCGCCTACCAGTTCGACCCGGCGCTGACCGGCGCGCTATCGGAGGAGGAGCTGCGCGCCGAACGCGAACTGGCCGAACGGATCCGGACCCAGGACCGGGAACAGCGCTGGAAGCAGGTAGAGGCGGCGGCCACGGCCTCCGACCGTGCGCGGCATACCACCGAGGCCATCGAGAAGGCCGAGGTCAAGGATATCCTGTTGGCGCGTAAGGCCATTGCCGCGCAGCGGCGCGCGTCCAGTCCGCACGCCCGGCTCGCGTCGCTGTACCGGCACCGATCATGGTCGCTGGGCGCGCTGGCGGGCGTGGTCGCCGCGGGGATGCTGTGGTCGGCGGTCAACGTCCAGCACAACATCGCGCCCGGCGGGCCGACCGATCCGCTGTACTGGTTCAGCTATCTGCTGGAGGCGATGATCAGCGTGTCGCTGATCATCATCATGATCGGCACGAACAAGGTCACCGAGTGGGGCGTGCTGGACAATCGCAGCCAGGTCGCGGCCGCCGAGATCTCGTTGCTGGCGCTGACGGTCGGATTGAACACCTACCCGTACGTGAGTGCGGGCCGGTGGTTCGACGCGGCAGTGCACGGGGTCGCGCCGGTGATGATCGGCGTCGCGCTGCTCATCCACGATGCCGCAAGCGCACGCTACGGCCGTGCGATCGCCATCGCCACCGAAGAGGTCCGAAATCTGCCCGATCCCACCGGGCCGGATCCGCTGTCGGAATCCTCCGGGGACGTTCTCGTCGGCTCCCACGCCGACCTGCCGGTGGCCGTGGGGGCCGTGCAGAACGACGACCGTTTGGTTCCCAGCTCGCACCGGTAGCAGGTCCCCGCTGGACGGGTGATCCTGTGTGTTCGACTGCTGAGGCGGCACCGGACAAACCCGTAACCGTGCAATACGTCGTTGCGGAAGCGACACCGGCCGCCGCGGCCCAGTGCGCCGTTCACCTCCGGCACGGCACCGCGCATCGCATCTCCCATGGAGATCGGCACACGGTGCCGTCAGCATCGGACTCAGTACGGATATCGCCGTTCGACCGCGTCTTTGGCCTCTTTGAGCCCGCACCCGGTGAGTTCGCGGTACCTCTTGATCGCGTGAACCTTCTTGCCCTGCATCAGAAGCGCGTCGACCTCGGCTATTCCCGGTGTGACGGCCTCCTGTGACCGGCACCGGCCTCAGGCGGCGTCCAGCACGGCATGCGCGAGACTCGTCATGGTCTCGAATGACGCGATATCGGCGGCGGCCTCGAGCAACCGATCCACACACCGCGGCCCGGTGACCAAGCGCAGGCGGTGGTCGGTGCTCGCCAGCCGGGACCGTGCCTCGATCAGCACCCGTAGCCCGGCGACGCCGAAGAACGTGACTTTGGACAGATCGACGACCACCAGCGGAGCCGCCGTGCTCAGCGACCCGATCAGTTGGCGGCGGAACACTTCGACGGTGTAGTGGTCGACCTCGCCCGCGACGGCGCACAGCGTGACCTGGTCGCTCGGGGCAGTGACGGAAATCTGGAGCCGCTCGGCCGGATGGTCGGCTTTGCGGGCGTCGGTAAGCAGAAACGGAGGGGTGGCGAAAACTGTCGACATCAGGACCTCGGTCCAGTCGTCCGCGGCGATCTCAGAACGACGCCCGCGGTAACGATTCGCTCCGGACGACACACCCGCCGGAACTAGGCTGTTTGCTCAACCCTCACAAAGGAGTACCCCACCGGCCCGGCCGCTACACCCGCTATTATGCCGACTTCTCCCGGCGCTCCGGCCGCTGCGCCTTGCGCGGGACGATGGTGGGCAGCACGTTGTCGTTGACGGTGTCCGCGTTGACGACCACCTTGGCGACGTCGTCGCGGCTGGGAATGTCGTACATCGCGGGCTGCAGGACTTCCTCCATGATCGCCCGCAGACCACGCGCACCGGTGCCGCGCAGGATGGCCTGGTCGGCGACGGCCTCCAGCGCGTCGTCGGTGAACTCGAGGTCGACCCCGTCCATCTCGAATAACCGGACGTACTGCTTGACCAGCGCGTTCTTCGGCTCGGAAAGGATCTTGACCAGCGATTCCTTGTCCAGGTTGGTCACCGAGGCGACCACGGGCAGGCGGCCGATGAACTCGGGGATCAGGCCGAACTTGATCAGGTCCTCCGGCATGACTTCGGCGAAGTGGTCGGTGGTGTCGATCTCGGCCTTGGACCTGACCTCGGCGCCGAAGCCGATGCCCCGGTGGCCGGTGCGGTCGGAGATGATCTTCTCCAGGCCCGCGAACGCGCCCGCCACGATGAACAGGACGTTGGTGGTGTCGATCTGGATGAACTCCTGATGCGGGTGCTTTCGCCCACCCTGCGGCGGCACGCTCGCCTGGGTGCCCTCCAGGATCTTCAGCAGCGCCTGCTGCACGCCCTCGCCGGACACGTCGCGGGTGATCGACGGGTTCTCGCTCTTGCGCGCGATCTTGTCGACCTCATCGATGTAGATGATGCCGGTCTCGGCGCGTTTCACGTCGTAGTCCGCCGCCTGGATCAGCTTCAGCAGGATGTTCTCCACATCCTCGCCGACGTATCCCGCCTCGGTGAGCGCGGTGGCGTCGGCGATGGCGAACGGCACGTTCAGCATCTTCGCCAGCGTTTGGGCCAGATAGGTCTTGCCGCAGCCGGTGGGACCGAGCATGAGGATGTTCGACTTGGCCAGCTCGACGGTCTCGCCGCGGCTGTCGCGACCCTTGTCACCGGCTTGGATGCGCTTGTAATGGTTGTAGACGGCCACCGCGAGGGTGCGCTTGGCGGTGTCCTGCCCGATGACGTAGTTCTCCAGGAAGTCCCGGATCTCGGCGGGCTTGGGCAGCTCATCGAGCTTGACCTCGCTGGATTCGGCGAGCTCCTCCTCGATGATCTCGTTGCAGAGATCGATGCACTCGTCGCAGATGTACACCCCTGGTCCCGCAATGAGCTTCTTGACCTGCTTCTGGCTCTTTCCGCAGAACGAGCACTTCAGCAGATCGCCGCCATCTCCGATGCGCGCCATCTCGTGGGTCCCTACTTCCTTGTCCGCGTGCAACCGTCCGTCCAGGGTGCCAGCTGTCCACCACTTTCGCAGCCGCAAACGCTTCGACTGTTTCGGAGCTGGTGGACAGTGTCGGCAACCGGGAGCAAAGGTCCCTAGGTTGACCGTACCCGGTGTGCGGGATGGAGGTCGACAACTCGCGCATGTTTCTCGCGCGGGTTGTGAGCCCGATGGCCCACCATGACCTCCGACCGACCGCCGCGCGACGCCCGAGTTCGAACGAAATCGTCCGAATCACCGGCGACACGGAAGCGGTCCGGCCGGGCAGCATGCCCCTGACATACCTCCCGGCCGGAATTCCCTGTTGTCAAGCAATTTTCAAGCGAACCACCGCCGGGATCGGCGATTCGCCCCGCCCTCGGCGGGTCTACCCGGAAACGACGGGCACGTGTGTCACTTCTGTGCGCTGAGCTTGCGGTAATCGAACACGGTGTCGATGATCCCGTACTCCTTGGCCTCCTCGGCCGTCAGGATCTTGTCCCGGTCGGTGTCCTTGCGGATGGTGTCGGCGTCCTTGCCGGTGTGCCGCGCCAGCGTGGTCTCCATCAGGCGGCGCATCCGCTCGATCTCGGCGGCCTGGATCTCCAGGTCCGACACCTGACCCTGGATACCGCCCTCCAGCGACGGCTGGTGGATCAGCACGCGGGCGTTGGGCAGGCAGGCCCGCTTGCCAGGGGTGCCCGCGGCCAGCAGGACGGCCGCGGCGGAGGCGGCCTGGCCCAGGCAGACCGTGGCGACGTCGGCGCGCACGTACTGCATGGTGTCGTAGATGGCCATCAGCGAGGTGAACGAGCCACCCGGCGAGTTGATGTACATGGTGATGTCGCGGTCGGGGTCCAGCGACTCGAGCACCAGCAGCTGCGCCATGATGTCGTTCGCGGAGGCGTCGTCCACCTGCACGCCGAGGAAGATGATGCGCTCCTCGAACAGCTTGTTGTACGGGTTGGACTCCTTGACGCCGAAGCTCGAGTGCTCGATGAACGACGGCAGGATGTAGCGCGCCTGCGGGCTCTGCGGTGCGATGCCGGACAGGCCGGCGCGCGGGTCGATCAGATTGGCCATCTTCGTCTCCAAAGTCGGTGCGGCGGCCGGACGTTCGAGACGTCCGGGGGCCTGTGGGTGGTCCGGTGCGTTACTTCTTGGCGCCGTTGGCCTGGTTCGCGTGGCTGATCACGTGGTCGATGAAGCCGTACTCCAGGGCTTCGGACGCGGTGAACCAGCGGTCGCGGTCGGCGTCGTTGGTGACCTGCTCCACGGACTTGCCGGTGTGCAGCGCTTGCAGCTCGTTCAGCTCGCGCTTCGTGTGCGCGAACTGCTCGGCCATGATCGCGATGTCGGCCGCCGAGCCGCCGATGCCCGCCGACGGCTGGTGCATCATGATCCGCGCGTGCGGCAGTGCGTAGCGCTTCCCTTTGGTGCCCGCGGTGAGCAGGAACTGCCCCATCGACGCGGCCAGGCCCATGCCGTAGGTGGCGATGTCGCACTCGGCGAACTGCATCGTGTCGTAGATGGCCATGCCCGCGGTCACCGAACCGCCCGGCGAGTTGATGTAGAGCGAAATGTCCTTGGTGGGATCCTCGGCCGACAGCAACAGGATCTGCGCGCACAGCTTGTTCGCGATGTCGTCGTCGACCTGGGTGCCGAGGAAGATGATGCGCTCACGCAGCAGGCGCTCGTACACCGAATCACTGAGGTTGAGACCAGCAGTCGCGGTTGTCATGACCCCTGCCTGGTTGATTGTCACGGATACCTGCCTTCTCTCACCGGCTCGTTGCGGATTGCCACATAGCCATCACTGGTTGGATATGCCGCACCCTATTGGACAAGGCGCATCCAACTTGCCGTCACAAACATTAACGAAGCAGGGCGGCACCGAACTCCCGGTACCGCCCTTTCTTCGCTCACAGCGCAATCAGTGCACCCCTCGGGCGCCGATAGCGCGGGTATTCCATGGAATTATTCGGCGTCCGCCGCCGACGTCTCCTCGGTCTCGCCCTCGTCCGCGGAATCCGCCGGAGCGCCGAACATTTCGGCGGTGTCCACCGGGTTGCCCGCGGAGTCGGTGACGGTCACCTGGCCGACCACCCCGGCCAGCGCCTTGCCGCGGCGCACGTCCGCGAACACCGCGCCGAGCTGGCCCGCCTGCTGCACCTGCTGGATGAACTGCTCCGGCGACATGCCGTAGCGCTGCGCCTGGAACAGGATGCGCTCGGTGAGCTCCTCCTGACCGACCTGGGTGCCCTCCGCCTCGGCGATCGCGTCCAGCAGCAGCTGGGTCTTCACCGACTTCTCGGCGGACTCCTTGGTGTCGGCGTCGAACTCCTCGCGGGTGCTGCCCTGCGCCTCGAGCGCCTCGGCGAACTTGGCCTCGTCGTGGTCGAAACCGTGCACGGCGTCATGGGTCACGGCGTCGATCTCGGCCTTGACCACGGCCTCCGGCAGCGGCACCTCGACCTGCTCCAGCAGGGTCTCCAGCACCTTGTCGCGGATCTCGCCCGCCTGCTGCACCTTCTTCACCCGCTCGACGCGGCCGCGCAGGTCGGCCTTCAGCTCATCCAGGGTGTCGAATTCGCTCGCCAGCTGGGCGAACTCGTCGTCGGCCTCGGGCAGCTCGCGCTCCTTGACCGACTGCACGGTCACGGTGATGGCCGCATCCTTGCCCGCGTGCTCACCGGCGACCAGCGTAGAGGTGAACTCCTTCGACTCGCCCGCCGACAGCCCGGCCAGCGCCTCGTCCAGGCCCTCGATGAGCTGTCCGGAGCCGACCTCGTGGGACAGGCCGGTGGTGGCGGCCTCGGGCACCTCTTCGCCGTCCACGGTCGCGGACAGATCGATCGAGACGAAGTCGCCCTCGCGCACCGGGCGCTCGACGCCGGTCAGCGTGCCGAAGCGCTGGCGCAGCGACTGCAGCTGCTCCTCGATGTCCTCGTCGCCGACGCTGATCGCGTCGACGGTGACCGCGATGCCGGAGTAATCCGGCAGGGCGATCTCCGGACGCACGTCGACCTCGGCGGTGAAGGCGAGCTCCTGGCCGTCTTCGATCTTGGTGATCTCGATCTCGGGCTGCCCGATGACCTTCACCTCGGCGGTGGTGACGGCCTCGCTGTAGCGGCCGGGCAGCGCGTCGTTGACGACCTGCTCGAGGATCGCGCCACGGCCGAGGCGGGCCTCGAGCAGCTTCGCGGGCGCCTTACCGGGACGGAAGCCGGGGATGCGGACCTGCTTGGCCAGTGCCTTGTACGCGCGGTCGAAATCCGGCTTCAGCTCCTCGAAGGGCACCTCGACGTTGATCCGGACCCGGGTCGGGCTCAGCTGCTCGACGGTGCTCTTCACGGACATGCTCCTTGTTCGTTGTTCGTACTGGTTGACGTTCGGTGTGCGTGCTCCACCCCGCACCCGGCGGTCGGAATGGCAGGCGAAGCGGCGCTACGCCGGCAGCCACCCACCACCGGCGCCGATCCGGACCGGGCTCCCGGCCTCGGCCGAGACGACGAGGGATGCGGTGTGCACGGCGCATCCCGACCAGGTTAGTTGACCGGCCGAGCGAGCCTGCAATCGGCGGTGCCTGCCGGAGGCCGCGACGGGTCCGGCTACTTCCCCACCGAGACCGCGTCGGTGACGAACACCAGCGTCTCGTACGGCGCGATGCCGCGCCCACCAGCGCCGTAGCCGAGCTCCGGCGGCACGATCAGCAGCCTGCGCGAGCCTTCCTGGACGCCGACCAGCCCCTGGTCCCAGCCATCGATGACCTGACCGCCGCCGAGGGTGAGCTGGAACGGCTTGCCGCGGTCGAACGAGCTGTCCAGCGTCTTCTTGTCCGACCAGGTGACCAGCGCGTAGTTCATGGTCAGCTGCTGACCGGCGACGGCGCCGGGGCCGCTGCCCGTACTGAGATCTTTGACGATCAGCTGCTTCGGCGGGTCGCAGTCGTCCGGGATGGTGATCGTGGGCGCGGCGCCGAAGTCGCCGGTCACGCGGATGTCCTCGGCCGTGCACTCGCGGCCTTTGCTCGGCGTGGCCGGGCGCTGCGCGGCGGAAGGACCCGCCTGGGCGGTGGCCTTGGTGGTGGTGACGGTGGAGGTCTCGTCGTCCGACCCGCAGGCCGCCAGCGCGATGGTCGTCGCGGCGAGGGCTCCGATCCCGATGATCCTTCCGAGAATGTGCATGCCCGGACCTTAATGGACGCAGCCGGACGCAGGCCGTCAACAGTCCGCGCATGGCCGGAGGAAGGTGGAGGTACGCATAGACCCGGGTCGGGCGGGCCGGACGTCCCGCGACACGCTTTCGCCACGCCGGAATCGCAGGCCCCGTTAAGCTGGCGATGAATTCTCCATTCCGCGTTGCCGATTCCGGTCGGCAGCCGTGCACGATCCGGGACGGCGCGCGCGTGGTGGCGCCGCCGTCCCCGATGCCCCGAGTGTGAGGAGAGTCGGCGCATGACCCACATGGCCAGTGCAGGTGGCGATACTTCGGCGGACAATGTCGGCAGGACGAGCGGGCAAACCGTCGCTCCGCGTCCCTATCGGCTCGCGGACGCGCGGGGCCCGCTGGAACGCGACGAGCTGACGTCCATGGACGCGTGGTGGCGGGCCGCCAACTATCTCTCGGTCGGCCAGATCTACCTGATGGCCAACCCGCTGCTGCGCGAACCGCTGCGACCAGAGCACATCAAGCCGCGCCTGCTCGGCCACTTCGGCACCGTGCCCGGCCTGAATCTGGTCTGGACCCACGCGAATCGTGCGATCCGGCTACGCGGCCTGAACGCGGTTTTCGTCGCGGGGCCCGGGCACGGCGGACCCGGCCCGAACGCGTGCGCCTGGCTGGAAGGCACATACTCCGAGTTCTACAGCCACATTCCGCAGGACGCCACCGGCATGGGCGCGCTGTTTCACCAGTTCTCCTTTCCCGGCGGCGTGCCCAGTCACTGCGCACCGGAGACGCCGGGTTCCTTCCACGAGGGCGGTGAACTCGGCTACTCGCTGCTGCACGCGTTCGGCGCCGCGCTGGACAACCCCGACCTCACCGTGTTCTGTGTGGTCGGTGACGGCGAGGCGGAGACCGGTCCACTGGCCACCAGCTGGCATGCGAACAAGTTCGTCAACCCGGCGCGCGACGGCGCGGTCCTGCCGGTCCTGGCGCTGAACGAATACAAGATCGCCAATCCGACCATCCTCGCGCGTATCCCGGACGAGGAATTGCTCGCGCTGCTGCACGGATACGGCTACGAGCCGATCGTCGTCGCGGGCGACGATCCGGCCGCCGTCCACCAGGCCATGGCAGGCGCGATGGACACCGGTCTCGAGCGGATCGCCCAGATCCAGCGCGCCGCGCGCGGCGGCACCGACGGGATACGGCCTGCATGGCCCATGATCGTGCTGCGCACGCCGAAGGGCTGGACCTGCCCACCGATCGTGGACGGCGACCCGGTGGAGGGCACTTTCCGCGCGCATCAGGTTCCGCTGCCCGCCGCGCGCACCGACCCGGAGCACCGCGCGGTGCTGGAACAGTGGCTGCGGTCCTATCGTCCGGAGGAGTTGTTCGACGAAACCGGTAAGCCGGTGTCGGAGCTGTGCGACCAGGTGCCCGAAGGCAATCGGCGGATGAGCGCCAATCCGGTCGCCAACGGCGGCGCGCTGGTGCGCGACCTGCGCCTGCCGGAGTGGCGCGAGTTCGGCGTCGAGGTGAGCGCGCGGGGCGCGACCCGGCACGAGGCCACCAGGGTGCTCGGCGGATGGCTGCGCGAGGTCACCAGGAACAACCCGGACAACTTCCTCACCTTCGCGCCCGACGAGCTGGCCAGCAATCGGCTGCAGGACATCCTGGAGGTCACCGGACGCGACTGGCAGGCCGACATCGATGCCCGCGACGAGAAACTCGACCGCACCGGCCGGGTGATCGAGGTGCTGTCCGAGCACATGTGCCAAGGCCTGCTGGAGGGCTACCTGCTCACCGGCAGACACGGCGTGTTCACCTGCTACGAGGCGTTCATCCACATCGTCGACGCGATGTTCAACCAGCACGCCAAATGGCTCGACGCCAGCGCGGCGGTGCCGTGGCGGCGGCCGATCGCCAGCCTCAACTACCTCCTGTCGTCGCATGTCTGGCGCCAGGACCACAACGGGTTCACCCACCAGGACCCCGGCTTCCTGGACGTGGTGCTGAACAAGAAGCCCTCGATCGTGCGGGTATATCTGCCGCCGGACGCCAACACGCTGCTGTCCACCTACGACCACTGCCTGCGTTCCCGCCACTATGTGAACGTGGTGGTCGCGGGCAAACAACCGCAGGCCGACTGGCTGTCGGTGACGGACGCGGCCGAACACTGCGCACGCGGCATCGGCATCTGGCCTTGGGCCTGCCACCGGGACGAGGTCGGCACCATGCCGGACGTGGTGCTCGCCTGCGCGGGTGACGTCCCGACACTGGAGACCCTGGCCGCCGCGGCGATACTGCGCGAACGACTGCCCGAATTGCGTGTGCGTGTGGTGAACGTGGTCGATCTGATGCGGCTGCAACCACGGGACGAGCATCCGCACGGCCTGCCCGACAGCGAGTTCGACACACTGTTCACCCGCGACCGGCCGGTGATCTTCGCCTTCCACGGCTACCCGTGGCTGATCCACCGGCTGACCTATCGGCGCGCCAACCACGGCGGCCTGCATGTGCGCGGCTACAAGGAGCGCGGCACCACGACCACACCGTTCGACATGGTGATGCTCAACGACCTGGACCGCTACCACTTGGTGATGGATGTGATCGATCGCGTGCCGACCCTGCGCGAGCGGGCCGCGGGACTGCGGCAGGAGATGGTCGACGCGCGCTGGACCGCCCGCGCGTGGACCAGGGAGCACGGCGCGGACATCCCCGAGGTCGCCGACTGGACTTGGCCCTACCAGCGCGCCTGAGTGCGGCTATCGGACGGAGCCCGCGACCGAGAACGTACGATCGACCGTATGGAAGGTGTGGACTCCGTTTCGCCGCCTCAGCGGCACACCACGGGCATCACCGACAAACGCCTGCTGCGCGGGGCGAAGACCCGCGCGACCGTGCTGCGGCGGGCGGTCGACATCGCCTCGCTGGACGGACTCTCGGGCCTGAGCTTCGGCAGGCTGGCGACCGACACGGGACTGAGCAAGGCGGGCATCCAAACCCTCTTCCGCACCAAAGAGGCGCTGCAACTGGCCGTCATCGACTACGCGCGCGACCGGTTCACCGAGGCGGTCGTGGAACCGGCGCGATCCGCGCCGCACGGCGTCGCCCGCCTGCGAGCGCTGGCCGAGCACTGGATGGTGTACGCCGAGACGCCGTTGTTCGCGGGCGGATGCTTCCGCGTCGCGACCATGGCCGAGCACGACAGCAAGCCGGGTCCGGTCCGGGACGCGCTGTTCCGCGACCAGCGAGCATGGGTGCGGCTGCTGGAACGGGAACTTCGCGCGGCGGTCTCCGCCGGTGAGATCGGCGATCTGGACCCGGATCTGGTCGCCTTCCACATCGACGCGGTGCTCTGCGCGACCAACACGGCGTTGCGGATCGGCGACCCCGAGGCCGCCGAGCGCGCCCGCCGGATCATCGAGGGATTCCTGAAACCCGCCTGAGCATGCGCTATGCGCTTTGCGCATAACGAGAGCCGAATCATGCGGCAGCCCTGCACATTCGGATACTTCGGACAAACGGTGCCCCAGCTTGTATCTTGCGGATAACGCGTCTGCACGCGTTCCGTTGCAACATCCCATCCGCCGCCGTTGCCGGAGGGCGCACAGAAGGGCGGTTCCGATGAACCACACAGCCGAAGCGAGCGCGTTGGAGATCCTAGGCGCGATAGGGATGGTGGCGTGGATGGTCGTGATGTGGGCGGCCGTCGGCGTGCTGGTCGTCGCATTGCGAAAACCGTTGCGGCCCTGGATGTTCCGAACCGCACTCGGCGTCGTCGGGCTGGGCGTGATCGCCCAGATCGGTCACTTCCAAGAGCATGTCGCGCAGGTCGGGTACTGGATCCAGCATCCGAACGCACCGGCCTGGATGACCCCGTGGGGCACCGGCCTGGCCAACGGCTTCGGCCAGGTCGACCATATGAAGCCGTCGCTGGGCATGGAGCTGCTGCACCTGGTCGGCAACTTCCACTTCCTCGCCGGGCTGGTCGGCGTCGCGCTGGTCACCCATCACGCACTGGAGAGCAAGGCCCGCAAGTGGGGCCGGATGGGCGTGCTGATGCAGGGCATCCACGGGCTCGAGCATCTCGCGCTGACCCTCACGGTCGCCTTCGGCACCGAGGCGATCGGGCTGTCGACCATCTTCGGCCTGCTCGATCCCGGCGCGGGCGCGTCGACCTACCGCATCTGGTGGCACTTCCTGGCCAACGTGATCGGCACGACCATCTTCGCGCTCGCGCTGTACCACTTGTGGCGTGAGCGCGCGGTGATCGAAGCCCCGTTCCGCGATACCGCCGCCACGACCGAGCCCCGCCGGGCTCCGGCCGCGGCAAACGAGCCGGTGGCCCCGGCCTACGCGATCGAAGCCTGATTCCCCAGAGATCGAAACCGCGCCCGTCGGCAGGTCACCTGCCAGCAGGCGCGGTTTCTCGTATCACCCCGCGACGATTGTGCCCATGATTCCTCAAACCCGCTCGACCAGAGAGCACGTGGACGGTGCACGCGAACTTCCTCCATCGGCCGCGCCCTCGAGAGCCACGCCACTGATGTAATCCCCTTGGCACGGCGGCGCATTCGCCGAGTGTCCGGCCGATCGCGTGTCCGCGGACGAGTGCGACCATCTCTTCCAGCAGTTCGGCAGTCGAAGATCCATACGGTGAACCACTGAGCGGCCACCCGATCGCGGATCACTCAGATCAGCGGATGCCCGAAGTGTGTTCGCGCCACCTCACCGGGAAATCCGCGAGCCACATCACTTTTCGGCTGATGAGCTATCGAACCCGCCTGCACCGCCAGCTGTTCCCGAGTTGACCCGGGCAAAATATTGCCTCCGACCGCGCCCAGGGTCCCCCTATCGCTGCCGACATCGCCGCTGGTCATGCGGCGGCCACCCAGCTGGCGGCAGGCAGGCTTCCCAGCACCGAGAAATCCACTCGACAATGCATCTACCCGTCGATTAATGTGACGTTATCCAACGGCACGATAAACGGGGAGTCGTTGATCGGACCACACCGGCCGATCCCCGCTCCCAAGGGTGGCGAGATGAATCGGACACGAACGATGACCGGCATCACGGCACACCAGCGACGGACGCAGACCTGGCTCGTCCGCCCGCTGATCGTGAGCGCGATAGCGGCCACGCCGGAAACCCCGGCGCCGGCCCGAGCGCTGGCCGGGCCCGACACCGTCGAGGCCCCACGCCCCGCATACCCGGGCCGCCACGGAGACGACAGGCCGGGCTCTTCCCACTCCGACGACCGGAACCGCGCCGACCGGCACCGCCCCGCGGACGACATGTCCGCGACGGATGCCGCCGCGATTCCTTTCCCGCCCCCACCCCGCGCGGCAACTCCGACACCCGCCGTTCGCCGCACCGCCGCATCCCGAACCGTGCCGCGCACAGGTCGAATTCCACACGGAGACTTACCATGAACGCCACCATCACACATACCGCCCGGCGACTGCTCACCTGCGCCGTGATCATCGGCGCACTCACCGCGGGCGCCGCAGGCATCACCGCGGCCGAGCCGCGCTCGAATCCCTCGGACCCACGCAACGGCACGGGCGACGACCACGGCTGGACCCACATCGACCCGATGGGTCAGCACCACCGCAACAGCGACCGGCTGGAGGCGAACGCGGCCGACCAGGCTCGCCGGGACTACCACCAGCGCCAGAGCCAGCCCGGGCCGAGCGAAACCGTCACCGGCAACAACTCCAACAGCTCGACCTGGTCGCGGACGACCCGCCCGGACGGCAGCGGCTACACCGTGTGCAAGCCGCACGCCAGCTGGTGCCGCTGATCGAGCAGCCGGCGCACTCGAAACCTTTCCCGACATTTCCGCACCTGATCTTACCGCTGTATAGCGGCGCATTACTTGAAGCATCATCGTTCCCGAAGGCCGATCCTCGTCGACCGCCGGGACAGCGCACGAAAGAGAAACCCCAATGAGCAAGATTAGAGGCCTACGCCGTATGACCGCGTGTCACGACAAGCGGACCGCGACGGCACGGACGCTCACCCTGCTGGCGGCGGCAGTGGTGGCGGCGGGCGGCCTGAGCCTCGGCGCGGGCACCGCCGAGGCTCAGGGCGCTGCCTGCCTCTGGGCCGGTGGCGCCTACGGCCAGGGCACGACGGTCGTGGCAGGCGGCTGGAACTTCATCTGCGGCACCGACGGTCGCGGCGCTCCGTACTGGCATACGTCCTCCTGGCACCGCGCGGACGCGCGGCAGAGGAGCACCGTCCCCAACCCCGGCGCGTACGCCAACCCCGCCGGCCAGTTCAGCGCCGGCGCACGCCAATTCGGTACCGACTACAACGATTACTGCGTCGGCAACCAGCTCATCGAGGGCTCCGAGGACGTATACCAGGTGGTCGCGGACGGACGCGGCGCGCTGTACTGGAAAGCCGCCGGACCGATCGCCCAGTGGGCGTTCGACCCCGGCACGGGGCCGCGGCCGTCTTGGCGGTCGTCGGGCAGTTGCCATGACGGCTCCCTGATCTGACCGAACCCGAATAACGCGCACTCACGCCCGTAACCGCCACGACGGTTATGGGCGTGGTTGCGTTGGTACGGTTCGCCCTCAGCGCAACCACAACAGCCCCGCCTCGAGTTTCGAGCGGAGCGAGACCGAGCATTGCCCGTTCGCGGCCCGGCGCGCGTCCGAGTGGCCGCCGCGTCCGCGACGCAGTCGCCAGCGGCGGTCCTTCGGACGCGAGCCATCACAGGGCCGCGAACACGCAGCGCCGCAGGCGCTGCAAATCAGATCCGCGCTGCAAATCAAGCCGACCGTCGCGTGGGCCGCCGCTCGGATTCCAGCCGGACCCGCTCGTCCAGATGCTCCGGTATATGCCAGGTGATGTCGGCCCTGGTGGCCGCCATCAGCTTCCGGCGCACCGCCGCGACCTGGGCGTCGACCGTCCGGATCGAACTGCCCCTGCGCCCGGCTATGGCGCTGTTGGCCCAGCCCGCGGCGGCGAGCACGGCGACCTCCCGCTCCGCGGGGGTCAGCTCGTCCCAGCGCGAGGCGATCGTCCTGGCTCGCGGTCGCGGGCTCGGGAGTTGATCGATCGGCAACCTGCCGAGCAGGAACAGCTGGAGTTCGTCGCGTTCCGGCCGCAGGCGGGCGCCGCGTTGGGCGGCCGCCCCGTAGACCTCCTCGCCGACGACCGAGGTGGCCACCTCGACGGCTCGGGCGGTGCCGCGGGCCACCAGCGTCACCCGGTCGGCGACGATGCCCATCGAACGGTGCAGCGTGTCGATTCCGCCTTGCAGATGCGCGATCTCGGTGGCGGCGGCAATCGATTCGGCGGTCCCGGTGTCGCCCGCGTCGAGCCGGGCCGACAGCAGGTAGGTCTTCGCCATCATGCTGAAGTGCGCGACCCAGCCCGCCGTCCAGGTATCCCCGGTGGTCAGCAGGCGCTCCAGCGTGGACTGTCCGAGCCGCACCGCCTCCCGCGGATCACCGTGCCTGGACACCGCGATCATCAAGGCCAGCTCGGCCCAGGCGATGGCCCAGGCCGCGCCGGAGTCGAGGGCCCGGTCCAGATGCCTGCGCGTGGCCCCGAGCGCCACGTCGGCGTCGGCGATGTTGGCGTAGGTGAGCGTCTCGAACAGCTCGCTGCGCTGCTCCCCCGCCCGATCGCCGACCGCGGCGAATTTCCTTCGCGCCCGCGACAGTACATCGGCCGCACGCAGGTCGAAGTGGATCAGCAGCAGCTCCAGACCCCAGGTGAACTCCACCGGGGCGGGCAGGCCGACGTCGGTCGCCGTGGTCTCCCGCCAGCTGCGACGCAGATCCGGGTCGGTCAGGCACTCCGCCGCACACTCGTCCAGCAATTGCGCGGTGTAGGTGTGCCTGCCCTGCCAGATGGCGATCCAGCCGACCAACGCGGTGGCATTGATGCGCAGCCCGGTCGGCGGCGGATCGAGCTGGGCCGTGACTTCCAGCGCCTGTTCGGCGAGACCGGTGATGGCACGGTTGGAGCCGGTGATGAACGGCACACGCAACGCCATCAGCGTCGCGGCGGTCTCCAATCCGACGACGGCCTCCGCCGGGTCGGCCAGGCTGGTTTCGATGGCGATGAGGATGTTGTCCCAGGCCGTGCGCGCCCAGTCGATCCACTCCTGTTCCCGCGGGCCGTACCAGGTGGCCGGCCCCGCGGCGACCCGGTCCCGGTAGTGGCGCCGGTGCCGGGCGAGCAGCCGCGCCTCGTCGACGTCGTCGCCGCGCGCCGCCAGGCGGTCGCGCATGAACACCCGGACGCTCTCCAGCAGGTAGTACCGGACCGCGGTCGCTGTGATGTGCGCCGACAGCAAAGACCGCTCGACCAGGCGCTCGAGCAGCCGCTCGAGCTCCTCGGCGGGCAGCGACGCGTCCGCGCAGACCGCCACGATCGCGTCGGTGTCCGCGCCGCCGAACGGAGATTCGTCGTTCTCCGCGTCGCAACTGGTTGCGAACACCGACAACCGTTCCAGCAGCAGTTGTTCGAGGTCGGTGCACAGACCGTAGGACCAGGCGATCACGTCGCGCACGCTGCGGTGGCGTTCCCCCACGCCGCCCCTGGCGCCGTGCGTCCACTGCAGGCGCCGGTCTTCGGTGTTACCGGACAACTCGCGCAGCACGATCGCGGGCGGCCGGTGCAGCAGTCGCGCGGCGGCCAGCCGGATGAACAGCGGGTTGTTGTCGACGTGACCGCAGATCCGCGCGGCGATGGCGAGCTGTCCGGGATCCTCCGGAATCGGCCGTCCAGTGCGCTCGGCACGCCGCCGGAACAATTCGAGGGCGTGCGGGCCGGCCAGCGGCGGCACGGTGACCAGTTGCTCGTCGATCCAGCCCACCGGCTCCCGGCTCGTCGCGAGGACGGTCAGGCCGGACACCGCTTCGAGCAGTCCGACGATCAGCGGTCCGACCCCGCCGAGCACGTGTTCGCAGTTGTCGAGCACGAGGATCGTCCGGTGCGACTCGTCGTCGTGTTCGCTGAAAGTCGCCACCAAACCGTCCCAGGCCGACCGGCCCGTGATGCCGCTCTTGGCGAGGGACTGCAGCACTTCCTCGGCGACCGCTCCGGTTTCCGCGCCCGCCGCGAGTCGAGCCAGGCGCGTCCAGTACACGGCGTGCCGCGCCGTGCCGCGATAGCGGCGCACGGCTTCGAACGCCAACGTCGTCTTGCCGATGCCGCCCGGCCCGACCAGCGTGATCAACCGCGCGCTCGACGAGGACAGCAGCGTGTCGATCTGTCGCAGTTCGGCGTGTCTGCCCACGAACTCGCCGGGCGCGGCGGGGCTGTTGCCACCGCCGCTGTTCACTTCCGACATGCCGCCCACACCTATCGATCCAGAAATTACCGGGAGCAGCAGCCTAATAGGCCATCAGGCACGCCTGCGGCCGCGCCTGGGCCGCCGCTCGGATTCGTGGCGGACGCGGTCGGCGAGTTCGGCGGGAATGTGGCCGGCGATGTCGGCTCGGGAGGCGATCATCAGCTTCTGCCGGATGGCGGCGACCTGCGCGTCAACCGTCCGGATGGAGCTGCGCCGCCGGGCGGCGATGGCGCTGTTGGGCCAGCCCGCCGCGGCTAGGATGGCGACGTCGCGTTCGGCCTGGGACAAGTCGTTCCAGCGCGAGCTGGGCCGCCGCGACGCGGGGCGGGCAGCGCTCGGCCGGTCCGGCCGCCGGGGCGCGGGCGTCGATTCGGTGGCCGGCCACCACAGCGCGTCCAGCTCGGGGCGCAGCCGGGTCCGGCGCTCGGCCGAAGCGTATGCCCGGTCGCCGAGTACCGTGCGCGCGACCTCCGCGGCACTGCGGATCTCGGCGGCGACCAGCGGCACCCGGTCCACAGCGATACCCATCGAGCGCTGCCGCGTCTTGAAACTCCCCACCAAATAGGCGATTTCGGTCGCCGCGGTCGCTGCCGCCGCGGGATCCCCACCGTCGGCCCGCTCGGCCATGAGCACTTGGCCCATCGCGACGATGTGCGCGCCCACCGCCCAGGTCGCCGTCCAGGTGTCCCGCTCACCGCGGTGGCGGGTGAGCACGCCGTGGGTCATCGCCAGCGCCTCGGCGGCGGACCCGTGTTTGGCCAGCGCCACCGCCCGCGCGATCTCGGCCCACGCCGTCGAGAGCGTCGAGCCGGACGACACCGACCGCTCCAGGAATCGCGCGGTGTTCTCCAGCGCCTGCTGCCGGTCACCGACGAGGGCGGAGCAGAACGCAACGAACACGTCGCTGCGCTCGGCGCCGATGCGGTCGCCCTGCTCGGCGAACTTGTGCCGAGCCCGGGTGAGGACGGTGATCGCGCGCGGGTCGCCGCGCACCAGCATCAGCTCGAGGCCCCACATCCATTCCACCGGCGCGGGCAATCCGAAATCCGCGTCGGTGTAGCGCGGCCCCGCCCCGGCCGGCGCGGTCATGCAGTCGGCGAGCAACTGCGGGATGTTGTCGCTGCGCCCCTGCCACAAAGAGATCCAGCCGAGCAGCGCGGTGGCGAGGTCGGCGACCCCGGAGGGACGGAGCCCGGCCGCGTTGGTGGCTTCCAGCGCGCGTTCGGTCAGCCGAGTCAGCGCGCCCGCACCGTACTTGACGAACGGGATCTTCATCGAGAGCAGGACCGTGGCGGTCTCCAGCGCGATCACAGCCTCCGCCGGATCGGCGAGGCCGGATTCGATGCCGAGCACGATGTCGTTCCACGCCGACCGCGCCCAGGCCAGCCAGGCCAGGTCGTGCGGGCCGAGCCAGATGGCCTGTCCGGCGACAACCTTGTCCCGGAAGTACCGGCGGTGCCGGGCGGCGAGGCGGTCGAACTCGCCGCGGTCGCGGCGGCGCAGGTGATCGCGAGCGAACACGCGCACGCTTTCCACCAGGTACCAGCTGACGGTCGTCGCGGTCAGGTGCGCCGACACCAGCGATTGTTCGGTGAGCCGCTCCAGCAGGTGTTCGATGTCACGCGCGGGCAAAGAGTCGTCGGCGCACACCGCGATCGCGGCATCGAGCTCGATACCGCCACGGACGGACTCGTCATCGGTCTCGTACCCCGCGGCGAAGACCGACAGCCGCTCCAGCAGCAGTTGCTCGGGCGGGCTGCACAGCGCGAAGGACCAAGCGATGACGTCGTAGACGCCGCGGTGGCGCTCCTCGGCGCCTGCCCGGGCTCCGTGCGTCCAGCGCAGGCGCTTGTCGTCGGCGTCGCCGGTGAGTTCCCGCAGCACCATCACCGGCGGCTGATGCCGCAGCCGGGCCGCGGCCAGCCGGATGAACAGCGGGTTGTGGTCGACCCGGCGGCAGATCCGCGCCGCGACGGCGACCTGCTCGCGATCGTCCGGGATCGCCCGCCCGATGAGTTCGGCACGCTCGCGGAACAATTCGAGCGACTGGCGCGGCGACAGCGGCGGCACGGCCAGGAGGTACTCGTCGGCCCAGCCGATCGGCTCGCGGCTGGTGGCCAGAATGGTCAGCCCCGGCGCGGCATCCAGCAGCTCGGCGATCATCGCCGCGACCGCGCCGAGCAGGTGTTCGCAGTTGTCCAGCACCAGAACCGCACGCTCCGCGGAACGGTCCCCGCTGGTAAAAGTGCGCACCAGCGCGGCACCGGTGGGTGGGGAGCTGAGATCGGTGCGCACCGCCGACTGCATCACATCCTGCGCGGTCGCGGTGCTGTCGGGCTCCAGCTCGGCCAGCCGCGCCCAGTAGACCGGCCTGCGCCCGGCCCGCGAGCCACGGCGCAGCGCCTCCGCGGCTAATCGCGTCTTGCCGATCCCACCGGGGCCGACCAGGGTGATCAGGCGGGCGTCACCGTCCAGCAGCGCGCCCAGCCGGTCCAATTCCGTCTCCCGGCCGATGAATTCACTGGTGGACGCAGGCAGCACGTCGCCACGTGCCTGAACCAGGGACATACAAACGAAAGTTAGCCGACGACGCGCCCACGCGCTGAGCAATCAGAGGTTAACGTTCGTCTCACATCCCGTGTGGGCGGTCCCCGGCGGCCGCGCGCACTACACTGTCGACGCCGCGGCCGTCTGCTGGTAGTGCATTTGGACGACCGCGCTGTCGAAGGTCATCACGTCGACGAGCTGCAGCCCCGAGGCCACCGCGGGCGTCGGGAACAACGGGACGCCCCGACCGAGCAGTATGGGGTGGACGAACAGCCGGTACTCATCGATCAGGTCGTGCTTCATGAACGCCGACGCCGTCTCCGCGCCGCCGAACAGGACCATGTCGCAGCCGGGCTGCGCGCGTAGCGCGGTGATCTGCTCGACCAGATCGTCCCCGACGATGCGGGTGTTCCACCCGGCGGCGCGCAGGGTCCGGGAGAAGACGAGCTTCGGCGTCTGTTTCCAGCACCGCGCGAAATCGACGTAGAACTCCGAAATCGCCGGATCCACGTCGGCGGTCGGCCAGAACGATGCCATGATCTCGTACGTCTTGCGGCCGTAGAGGAACAGGTCGGCCGAACGCAGTTCGTCGAGGAACGACTCGCACAGTTCCTCGTCGACCACTGGCCAGTGGATTTCCTCATCCGGCCCCTCCGCGAAGCCGTCGAGCGACATCTGCATCCACAGTGTCACGCGTCCCATTGCCCACACCCATCTGCTGCCCTTGTGCGACGGTCAGATTGTCGGGGAGAGCGACACTTCGGCGCATCGGTAGGTCGGTGGAAGACATACTTAGGTAGACGACGAAAGGTGGCGTCGCAACAGTACGAAGGCGCGCCGAACGAGGCCAATATACCGCTAATTAACGGCACGTTACTGTCACGTATCTCCACTGATGGGAATCTGAAATGGAGATATTCCAGCGGTTTCGGCCGCGCGCGCCGATCAATCCTGCGACAGGGTCTCGGAAAGCTCGGTGTCCTGGTCGAGATACTTTGTGACGAAGCGGTTTACGAGTTCCACGGCGGTCTCGCCGGGGACCGCGCGGCTGTCCGCCAGCCGTTGCGTGAGGTCGGCGACCTCCGCCGGGCCGCCCGGCGAATCCTGGAACGACGCCCAGGCCGTGCGCCGGAACAGGTCGACGAAGCGGCGGGCGATCCGGTCGGCGTCGGCGCGCAGTTTCTCCAGCTCGCCGAGCGCTTGATCGGCCGGGATGCCCGCGGCGGTCAGGCGATCGAAACCGTGCGCCAGCCGCCGATCCGCGATCCGGTACGTCGCCGCGTCCACGGGCTCGTACAGACCCGCGGCGACGACCCGCGCCAGACCGTTGGGCACGTCGCGGTAGCGGTCGGCGAGTTCGGTCGCCGCGATGGTGTCCCCGGTATCGACGGCGGCCGCCTCTGGCGCGCCGGGCTCGCCGACGCCCAGGATGTCGCCCAGGTCGTCGCCGCGGTCCCAGGCGTTGAGCAATTCCTTGATGCCGTTGAGTTTGATCCCCCGGTCGAGCAGCCTGCTGATGGTGCGCACCCGGTTGAGGTGGTCCGCGCCGTAGAACCCGGTCCGCCCCTTGACCTGCGGAGGCGGCAGCACCCCGCGTTCGTGGTAAACGCGCAGGCTGCGCACGGTCGTACCGGCCTCCCGCGCCAGCTCGTCGATCGTGTACTCCACACCCGCAGTCATACTTCAAGGAAACCACATCGCAACACGGCGCGACGGCCGGTGCGCGGCCATTGCCTGCGCGACCGACCGGTCTCCAGCGACAAACCAGCAAACGCCGTGCGCGTGGTGGCCATCCATGCTCAGGAGGCGCGGGCGCCACCCCGCGGCCGAGCACCCTTCCCGCCCTTGGAAACCCGCTCGGTGCACGGCTTTTGCCGCTGCACCTATCCTTCCGGCATGGGTGAATCTGCGGGCCCTCCGGCCAGTATCGCCGACCGGGAGCGGGCACTTCGCGAGCTGACCCAGCACTTGGGCGCGGGCAGAATCGGTCTGGCCGAGTTCGACGAGCTCAGCGCGGCCGTCGCGGCGGCGACCAGCAAAGCTCAGCTGGCCGAGCTGTTCGCCGAGCTGCCCGGCAGCACACCGCCCGCACCCGAGGTCATCCCGGCCAATCCGCTGCCCCGCCTCGTCGTGCTGGCGGGGGCGGCAGTGGTGTTCTCGGTGGTGCTCGCGGTGACCACCGGCAACTGGCTGTGGCTGCTGGTGATCCTGGCGGCGCCAGCGCTTTTCATGCTCACCGCGCGGACCACCTGAGTCCGGTCACCACCGCGACTTCGGACGCACGTAGTTGGCCAGGTCGACCAAGCGGTACCGGTGCAAGCGATGCGGCGCGATCCGCGCCAGCGCACGCAGGCTCGACTCCAGCCCGCGTTGCAGCCCCAGCAAGGTGAACGGGAAACCGAGCAGGGTCGCTTCGGGACTGGCCGATTGCCCGCCAGCGCGCACCCACTCCAGCGCCGCGCCCACCACGATGACCTGCAGTTGCAGCGCTCGTGGCTCGTCCGGCGCCGCGTCCAGGCGCGCGGCGGCCTCCAGCAGGTCAGCCTCGGTCGTCTCCGGGATCGGTTGGGAAACCAACAGCAGGCACCCGGTCATTCGCGCGATGTTCTGATATCGCGATGCCTCCGGCACCTGGTCCAGGACCTCCACGGCCTCCAGCAGCCCGCCGTCGGCGGCGAGTCTGCGGGCCAAGCCGAAGGCCGCGCTCACCACGCCGTGGTTGGTCCGCCACACGGTGCGGTAGTACTCCTCGGCGAGCCCGCCCCAGTCGGTGCCGTCGGCCGCGTCCCCGAGATGTTGCAGGGTGAGTTCCGCCGTTGCGGCCAGCGCCAGCGCGGGGGCGATCTCGCCGGGCAGCATCCGATGCACCAGATCGAAGTACTCGAAGGCGCGCTCGTACTGCCCGTCCAGCAGCGCGGCGACCGCGGAGTACCACTCGATACGCCAGTCGGTGCCGTAGTCGGGCCGCAGATCGGCGAGCCGATCGCACGCGGCCACCACTTCACCGAGGTCGAGGTGTGCGCGCACCGCGGTCAGCGTGCCCTCCAGCTCGAAGGTCTCCGGCTCCCGGATCGTCCCGGAGACGATCCGGTCGGCGGTGCGGCGCAACGCGTCCAGGGCATGCCTCGGGTCGCCGTGCAGCAGCGTGGACAGCAGGTCGGCGCTGGGGTCCTCGCCGTCGATCAACGGAACCGGCAGAGCCGCGACGACGCTCGGCGCGTCCAGCGCGGGCAACCGGTGCCGCCCGTCGGCCATCCCGTCGGTCTGCCCGATCAGCGTCTCGATGCCGAAATCGCCACGCATCGCGCCGAATTCGAGCGAAGCCTGGGGGTGCTCCTTGCCCGTGTCGTAGGCGAGCACCATCCGCAGGACACCGGCGAGCTGGCCGTACATGGCATAGGCGGTCGGGAAGCGGCGGCGGGGATCCGGATCGGTCGCGCGCTCCAGCAGCCGGTGCAGCGCGGGGTAGCGCCGCAGCAGCGGCTCCTGCTCCAGCGCGGGAATGCCGGGCAGCTGGTGGCCGTCGGCGTTCTTGGGCATGTCCATGACCAGCGCGGCCAACGTCCGCCCGACGGTGTAGATGTCGGAGGCCACGGTCGGGCCGGTCTCGGTGATCTCGGGAGCCTGGTAGCCGGGGGTGCCGTAGATGCTGCCGTAGGACTCCATCGCGGCGACCGCGCCGAGGTCGATCAGCTTGACCTCGTCCTCGCTGACCATGATGTTGTCCGGCTTGAGGTCGTTGTAGGCCAGCCCGAACGAGTGCAGATAGTCCAGCGCGGGCAGGATCTCCATCATGAAGGCGATCGCCTCCGAGACCTGAATACGTTCCGGCGCACGGAGGTCGAGCATCTTCTTCAGCGAGCGTCCGCCGACGTACTCCATGACGATGTAGCCGTCGGCCACGTCGCGGCCGGAGCGGTGCTTGACGAAGTTGTGGATCTTGACGATGCCGGGATAGGCCACCTCGGAGAGGAACTGGCGTTCGGCGAGGGCGACCACGTGCGCTTCGAAGTCGAGCGGGTTCTGCAACCCTTTGAGCACCACCCAGCGATCGCTCACATTGCGATCGACGGCGAGGTAGATCCACCCGAGCCCGCCGTGGGCCAGACAGCCCTGGACCTCGTACTGGTCGGCGACCATCTCGCCCGGCTGGAGCGAGGGCCGGAAGTTGAACGGGGAGCCGCATCGGCCGCACTCCCCCTCGACCGCACCCGGCCCGGCTTCGGCCGTGCGGCCGACCGGCTGCTGGCACTTCCAGCAAAATCGTTTGTGCTCAGGGACTTCCGGGTCTTGCATGACCGCGGTGCGCGGATCGAGCGGGCTCACCTTGGGCATGGACACCAGACCACCACCCAATCTGCGCACACTCGGCCGCGAGCGCGCGCTGCGCCCGGAACCGGGTTCCGATTCGAGTTCGCCGAGCAGCAGCTCGGCGGTGCCGATGGTCGGCTCCGGCGCGGTGTCCGGAGCGGTCGAGGGCTCGACGACGCTCGGGACGGAGTCCACGGCGACGGTACGTTTCGACCGCTCCTCGACCCACCGCGGTGTCGACCACGGATCGGGTAGTCGTGGGGCCACTTCGGTTTTGAGCAGGTGCCGAGTTGCCCAGGGGTGGGAAGTTCGCCGAGGCACCTCGGTGCCGCGCATTCGCCGATTCGCCCACGGATGCCCGAGTGGACGGTCGGATGCGCTGGGGTGCTCGGGCATACGAACCTCTCAAACCCACCGTTGAATCGGGGTTTCATTCTGGTCCGCCGCCTGTCGATGCGCAGAGTGTTGTTCCCGGCATTGGGAATAGACCCGCCCCGGGCGAGAGGCCCGGGGCGGATACTGGCTCACTCCTCGTCGGGCTTGTCGAGGATCACCACCGTGTCGCCACCCTGTTCGCGGCGCTTCGGCCGCTCGGCCAGGACCGGGAACTGTCCGGTGACGCCCTCGCGGATCGCCGCGATCTGCAGCACCCGCTTGCGGGCGAGGAACCAGCCACCGACCAGCGCGGGAATCATGATGACCACCATCGCGATCACCGCACCACGCTGCACATGGTCGTCGCTGAAGGCCATCAGGACGACCACTCCGACCAAGAACACCAGGGTGGCGTAGCTGGTGTACGGCGTGCCGATCAGCCGGAAAGACGGCCGTTCTACCCGGCCGGTGCGCGACCAGCGCCACAGCTGCAGCTGGCAGACCACGATCGCGGCCCACGCGAAGATGGTGCCCAGCGCCGACATGTTCAGCACGATCTCGAACGCCTGCTCCGGCACCACCGCGTTCAGGCCGACGCCGATCAGCGCGACCGCGCCGGTGGCGAGGATGCCGACGTAGGGCACGCCGCCGCGGGACATCCGGGCCGCGATGGTTGGCGCGCTGCCGTTCATCGACATCGAGCGCAGGATGCGGCCGGTCGAGTAGAGGCCGGCGTTCAGGCTGGAGAACGCCGCGGTCAGCACGACCAGGTTCATCACCGAGCCGGCGCCGTCCAGGCCGAGCTTCGAGAAGAAGGTGACGAAGGGGCTCTCACCGTTCTTGAAGGCGGTGTAGGGCAGCAGCAGACCGAGCAGGACCAGCGAACCGACGTAGAACAGCGCGATCCGGGCGATCACGGAGTTGATCGCGCGCGGCATGATCTTCTCCGGATTCTCCGCCTCACCCGCCGCCGTGCCGACCAACTCCACCGCGGCATAGGCGAAGACGACGCCGGTGGTGACCAGGACCAGGGGCAGCAGGCCGCTGGGGAGCAGACCGCCGTTGTCGGTGATGACACTGGGGCCGGTGACCTGACCGTCGACTTTGAAACGGCCCGCGAGGAACACCGTGCCGACGATCAGGAAGGTGACCAGCGCGACCACCTTGATCAGCGCGGCCCAGAACTCGAGCTCGCCGAACCACTTCACCGAGATGAGGTTGATGCTCACCACGACCGCGAGGGAGACCAGGGCGATCAGCCACTGCGGTATCGCCTCGAACGCTCCCCAGTAATGGACATAGGTCGCGATGGCGGTGATGTCTACGATCCCGGTCATGCACCAGTGGAAGAAGTACATCCACCCGACCGCGAATGCCAGCTTCTCGCCGTAGAACTCACGCGCGTAGGAGACGAACGATCCGGAGGAGGGGCGATGCAGCACCAGCTCACCGAGCGCCCGCAGGATGAAGAAGACGAATACGCCGCAGATGGCGTAGACGAGGAACAGACCCGGGCCCGCGCTGGCCAGTCGCCCGCCCGCCCCCAGGAACAACCCGGTGCCGATCGCGCCACCGATCGCGATCATCTGCAGCTGACGGGGGCGCAGGGCCTTGTGGTATCCCTCGTCCTCCTCATGCAGCGCGGCACCGGGTGCGGGCGCCTCCGCGGGAGGTCGAACTGTGGTCATGGCGATGGCCTTTCAGGTGACGGCGATCATAACTTCGCTCAATGTACCGTTAGATAGCGGTACGTTCAATAGCGACTCGCCACTTGTAACATGCTGGACATCAATGGCTTTGAGAAAAAGGCGTCCGAGCAGCAGTAATCGCAAAAATGAATCATTGAACGAGCCACTCGGTATCGGTACGCTCGATGGGGAAAGACAGTAGAGGGAGCGCAGATGGCGTGGTTCGAGCGGGAGTTCATCGCGGTCCCCGAGGAGCGCAAGAACCAGCTGGTCTTCAAGTGGCCGGATGTCAACATCCGCCGCTACAGCCGCGCGATCGTCAACGCCGACGAGATCGCCCTCTTCGTCCAGTCCGGGCGGGTGATCGCCGCTATGGGCCCGGGCCGGCACCGCATCGATGCCGCCGAGCTTCCGGTGCTCGGCGCACTGGTCGACACGGTCACCGGCGGGAACTTCTATCGCGCCGAGCTGTATTTCGTCTCCACACGAGAGTTTCCGGGGATTCGGTTCGGCGGTCGGCTGGCCGACATCCTCGACCCGGTCAGCGAGCAGGTGGTGACCCTGCGCGTGTTCGGCGAGTTCGCCCTGACCGTCCGCGATCCTGCCGAGCTGCTCACCCAGCTGGCGGGCACCGCGGACCTCACCGACCAGCAACGGGTGCAGAGCTGGTGCGCCGACCTGCTGCTCAAGTCCATGAAAATCGCGGTTACCCAGGGCATCTCGCGCGGCGATTGGCAGGTGCTCGGGCTCTCGGCGCAGTTGCAGCCGATCGAGACCGCGGTGCTGCGCCAGACGAACACGGCACTCTACGAATACGGCCTGCGCATCCCCAGGATCGGCAACTTCGACATCTCACTGGCTCCGGAAGACGCCGACCGGCTGAAGCGACTGGCCAAGGACGTCAAGTACATTTCCCTGACCGGCGATTTCCAGCGCTACGCCGCGGGTGAACTCGCGCTCGGCGCGAGCCAGGGTTTCGCACACGGTCACCACCACGGCGCTGACGGCGGATTCCTCGGCGCCGCTCTGAGTTTGAACGCCATCGGCCAGCAGGTCGGCACCCCTTCCGCCGCACCGCAGCTGCCGCCCGCTGTTCCGGAGGCGGCCCAGGTGTCGTGCACCGCCTGTGCTGCCGCGAACCCGGCGGGCGCGCGGTTCTGTATGAACTGCGGTGCGCGCCTCGCGCCGCAGCCGCGGCACTGTCCCAGTTGCGGCGCGGAATCCGCCGCATCGGCCAAGTTCTGCGGTGCCTGCGGAACGCCGATGCCCGGAGGCTGACGCCGAGCGCGCCATGCCTCCGGGCATCGTCGGATGGATCAGCCGGCGACCGTCGGTGCGACGGCGGTCGACTCACCACCGCTCACCATGCCGCGGACCTGCCGCGCCGCCACCGAGAGGGCGGCCAAGTCGTGGGTCTCGGCGGCGAAGATCTGCGCCAGTGACGCACGGGCGCGGGCCAGCCGCGACCGGTTGGTCGACTCCCAGTACGCGATCTTCTCGGCGGTGCTGTCCTGCGGTTCGGTAGCGGTCAGCACGTCCAGCGTCAGCGAGCGCAGCGAATCGTAGAGATCCTCGCGCACCGCGAGCCGGGCCAGCGCCCGCCAACGCCCGCCGCGCTCCAGGTTGCCCACCGCGGTCAACAGGCGCTCGATCTGGAAATGCTCGTTCAGCGCGTAGTACAGCACCGCGACCTCCGCGGGCTCGCGGTCGGCGATGTCGGCCAGGTCGATCACATCCAGCAGCGGGAAGCGGTGGATCAGCCCGAAGGCCTCCTCGGCCAGCTCCCGCGGCGCGCCGCGGGAGATCGACCGCCGCGAGCGCTCGGCGAGATCGTCGGTGAGGTTCCCGGTCAGCCAGGCGGGGACTTGGCCGGCCAGGGCACGCACCCCGTCCCGGTACCTGGCGATGTCGGCGCCGATCGCGATCGGCTGCGGCCGGTTGGACAGCAGCCACCGCGACGCCCGGTCGAGCGTGCGCTTGGTCTCCAGCTCCAGTTCGTTGCGCGCCGCCGTGGACATCGGTGTCTGCCTGATCCGCTCCCACAGAGTGTGCAGGTCGAAGATCTCCACCGCCGCCTGGTACGCGCGCACCGCGTCGTCGGTGGTCGCCCCGGCCTCCTCCGCGAGCCGGAAAGCGTAGGTGATGCCGCCGTAGTCGACCATCTCGTTGACCACGACGGTGGCCACGATCTCGCGCCGCAGCGGGTGCCTGCCGATCGCGGCGGCGAACCGCTCGCGCAGCGGCGCGGGGAAGTAGGCCGGCAGCACCGACGCGAACGCGGCGCTATCGAGCAGGTCGCCAGCGAGCAGGTCGGCCTTGAGCGACAGCTTCACGTGCGCCATCAGATTGGCCAGCTCGGGCGAGGTCAGCCCGGTTCCTTCGGCGGCACGGCGGGCCAGCTCGGCATCCGTCGGCAGCGCCTCGAGCTCGCGGTCCAGGCCGCGGCGCTGTTCGAGGTCGTTGATCAGCCTGCCGTGCACGCCGGACATGCCCGCGGCGTCGGCCCGCGACATCCCCAGCCGGAAGTTCTGCGAGATGTTATCGCGCAGCACGAGTTCGGAGACCTCGTCGGTCATCGAGGCCAGCAACGGATTGCGCTCGGCGATGGGCAGCTCGCCGCTGGATACGACGGCGTCCAGCAGGATCTTGATGTTCACCTCATGGTCGGAGCAATCCACACCCGCCGAGTTGTCCAGCGCGTCGGTGTTCATCCGTCCGCCATTGCGGCTGAACTCGATGCGGCCGAGCGCGGTCGCACCCAAGTTGCCGCCCTCGCCGATCACCTTGACCTGGAGTTCATTTGCGTTCACCCGGACCGCGTCGTTGGACTTGTCGCCCACCTCGGCGTTGGTCTCGGTACTCGCCTTGATGTAGGTCCCGATACCGCCGTTCCACAGCAGGTCGACCGGCGCGAGCAGGATGGCCTTGATCATCTCCGGCGGCGACAAAGTGGTCACATGTGCGGGCAGGTCGAGCGCAGCACGCACCTCCGGCGTCACCGGAATCGCCTTGGCGGAGCGGTCGTAGATGCCGCCGCCGGAGCTGATCAACGACCGGTCGTAGTCGGCCCACGACGAGCGCGGCAGCGCGAACATCCGCTGACGCTCCTGGAACGAGCGAGCCGCGTCGGGATTCGGGTCGAGGAAAATGTGGCGGTGGTCGAACGCGGCCACCAAACGGATGTGCTCGGACAACAACATGCCATTACCGAACACGTCACCACTCATATCACCCACACCCACAACAGTGAAATCCTGCGACTGAGTGTCGATCTCCATCTCACGGAAGTGCCGCTTCACACTCTCCCACGCACCCTTGGCCGTAATCCCCATCGCCTTGTGGTCATAACCCGCCGACCCACCCGAAGCAAACGCATCACCCAACCAGAACCCATAACTCTGGGCGACATCATTGGCGATATCCGAAAACGTCGCCGTGCCCTTATCCGCGGCCACCACCAGATAGGTGTCATCACCATCCCGGCGCACCACCCGCGCAGG